>NZ_LOHZ01000019.1 GCF_001601575.1 Thermovenabulum gondwanense | reverse complement strand
AAGGTATCCCATCCTGAAAAGGGAGTAAGGCACCTGGGAGACGACCAGGTAGATAGGCCGGGGGTGTAAGGGCTGTAAGGCCTTGAGCCGACCGGTACTAATGAGCCGAGGGCTTGACCAAAAAAAGTAAAAAACCTCTGTGCAGTTTTGAGGGTGAAAGTAAAGAATATGGGAAAATAAAGGAAGAACAATAAGGAAAAAAGGAATAGAAAAGCAAAAGGAAAAAAATAAATAACATAAATAAATAATGAACATAAATAAATAATGAAAGAAAGATTTCGGTGGCCATAGCGGAGGGGAAACACCGGTTTCCATACCGAACACACAGGTTAAGCCCTCCAGCGCCGATGGTACTGGGTTATCCCGGGAGAGTAGGTCGCTGCCGAAATCTTTTATTTTTCATCAAAACTTTGACAATAAAAATAATAGAGGGTAAAATAACCTTAAGGTCATTGCAGTCAACAAAAAGGTCATTGTAGACAACAAAAAAATATTACCTTTGTAGTTAGAAAAATTTAATTGTTTTAACCGGAATACAGCGGGTTATGTGGCATTTATCAAAAAGGAAGATATCAAAAAATTTAATTACATATTTGATTATATAAAATAGCGGGCCCTAATAAAAAAACATCAAAAAAAGGAGTGAAGTAATTTTGAAAAGCGATGATAGATTTTCTATGGACTTTACTCAGGGGAATATAATGAAGCACCTGATAAAATTTTCAATTCCGCTTTTTCTCGGGAATATACTTCAAACATTGTACAATACGGTAGATTCCATATGGGTAGGTAAATTCCTCGGGCCGAGCGCCCTTGCTGCGGTTTCCGTGAGCTTCCCCATAATCTTCTTACTTATTTCTCTTGTAATGGGTATCACCATGGCGACGACGGTTTTGGTGGGGCAGTACAAGGGTGCACAAAATTATTTTATGATAAGGAAAACCGTCAATACTTCTATGTTTTTACTTACAATTTCGGCGCTGGTAATTTCTGTTGCGGGGATATTGCTGAATAAACTCATTTTAAAATTGATGAATACACCTGTGGAGCTTATGGAAATAGCATCGGGTTATCTAAATATTATTTTAGCGGGTTTGATTTTCACCTTTGCGTACAATGCGGTAAGTGCTATACTTAGAGGACTGGGGGATTCAAAAACACCCCTCGTATTCCTTTTTTATACTACTGTAATAAATATCATTCTTGACCCTGTATTTATATTCGGGATTGGCCCCATACCAAAAATGGGAGTGAATGGGGCGGCACTGGCAACGGTTATTTCTCAAGCCATATCCTTTTTTCTTGCGGCCAATTACTTAAATAAAAACAATCATCTTTTTTCAATTAATATTAGAGATTTTCATTACGATAAAGATATAACTGTAAAAATACTGAAAATAGGACTTCCTTCGGGGATTCAACAGACCGTTGTATCAATAGGAATGACTGCCATGATGGCAATAATAAATACCTTTGGCTCTCTGGTAGTTGCAGCATGGGGTGCTGCCAGTAAAATAGATTCTTTCGCCTTTTTACCTTCCATGTCAGTTGGTCTTGCCACGTCTTCCATTAGCGCTCAGAACATCGGTGCGGGAAAATACGAAAGGGTTGAGGAACTTTTAAAATGGGCAAGCCTTCTTTCTCTATTAATATCCGGAACCATTACTCTGATGATTTTTACAATGCCAAAGCTATTGCTTTCTATGTTTACAAATGATATAAATGTACTGATGGCAGGTGCTGGAATATTAAAAATCCTGGGGGTTTCTTACATTCCCTTCGGTTTTATGTGGGTAACCAACGGTATAATAAGAGGAGCTGGTGCCACTTTTATTCCCATGGTAATTTCGATAATTTCGCTCTGGTTGATCCGAATTCCATTGGCTTACTATTTATCCTTTCATACCGCTCTAAAAAGTAATGGCATTTGGGTGGCTATTTCGGTCAGTGCGATTCTAAGTACCCTTTTAAGCTATGCCTATTATTTATCCGGCAAATGGAAAAAAAGGGTTATTGAAGAGGAAGTTAATGAAATTAAAGAGAGATTGGTGGAGGAGTAGATTATGTTGAGTGATTTTGAAGTAGCGCATAAAATGGAAGAATTTAATTATGTTATGAAAAAATGGACGAAAAAATTTTTAAAGAAATATTTTTCCGCAAAAAATTTGGAAGTCACTCCAAATCAATACCCCCTGCTTTTTATATTAAAGGAACACGGGCCTGTAAAAATGAAAGAACTCAGCGAACATATGAATATAACTACCGGAAGCCTTACGGTGATGGTGGACAGGCTTATAGAAAAAAAGCTGGTGGAAAGATTTTATATGCCCGAGGATAGAAGGGTGGTAATGGTAGGCCTTACCGAAAAGGGTAATGAAGAGTTGGAGAATTTTAAAAAGGTATTTATAGACTATATCCTGGAAGGGGTAAAAAGATTATCGGAAAAGGAAAAAAACGATCTAATTTACTGTTTGGATTTTATAAAGAATGTTTTAATCGAGTATTATTAAAATTTCGGTTGACAAAAGTGTATAAATGCGATACTATTTTTTTAGAAGCTAAATGATAATGATTATCAATATTACATACAACTTTAATCAATATAAAAAATAAAATTAAAGGCTAAATTAATATAATAATGGTCTTAATTGAGAAATATATTTATATATGCGGGAACGGAAAATGGGAAAAAGGATAAGGATATTATGAATTTTTTTTACCAGGTAAATGATAACTATTATCAATTAAAGGGGGTTTACAAAATGAGCTGCTGCCATTCAGGGAAAAACAAAAAAAATATTTTTGGTTTTATTAAAGGCAATAAAAATACCAGAAACATAGATAATAGCCTTAAGTTGCATAAAAAACTGGTTCTCGTGGGTAATCCCAATGTAGGGAAAAGTGTAATATTTAATTGCTTAACGGGTACCTATGCCACCGTCTCCAATTATCCGGGTACAACGGTAGAAATTTTTAAAGGAGCCTGCAGGATAAACAATGTAAGTTTTGAAGTTATAGATACGCCGGGAATGTATTCCATGATACCCATAACGGAAGAAGAAAGGGTAACCAGAACACTTTTACTCCACGAAAAAGCGGATTTAGTGGTTCACGTAGTGGATGCAAAAAACCTCCAGCGGATGTTACCCCTGACCCTTCAGCTGATTGAGACCGGGCTCCCCGTTATGCTTGTGGTTAATATGATGGATGAGGCAGAAAAATTGGGAATAAAAATAGATATTGATAAACTATCGGAGATTTTAAAAATACCCGTCGTAGGCACCGCGGCTGCTTTAAACAGAGGAATAGATATTTTGAAAAGAAGGGTGTATGAATATGTCAGAAAAAGCGCTGCTTAGAAAAGATAATATAGTTGTTTACGATGAAAGGATAGAAATGGCATTAAAGGCGATAGAAGAAAATTTAAAAACAAACTATAATTTTTCAAAAAGGGCTATTGCACTTCTTTTGCTTCAAGGGGACGAAGAAATTACCAGGCATGTAAAAAATAGAGAAAAAACCTACGATAAAATAGAAGAGATCATTGCAAAAACAAAGAATTTATACAAAGACCCCCTGCAGTATGTCATAACTTTAAAAAGGCAGGAAAAGGCAAATGAAATAGTTCGGGATGTGAGCATGAATACGTCCGGGGAAAAGAATTTTTCTTTTTCCGACCTTCTGGATAAAATCACAATGCAGCCTCTGACCGGAGTTCCCATCCTCATACTGATTCTTTACTTTGGACTTTACAAATTTGTCGGGCAGTTTGGAGCGGGTACCCTGGTGGATTTTATTGAGGGCAATATTTTTGAAACTTATATAAATCCTTTAATAAATAATTTGGTGGCAACATACGTCCCGGTGAAAAGCATTCAAGAGCTTCTTGCCTTTGATTACGGCATCATCACCCTCGGGATCAGGTATGCGGTAGCAATAATTTTACCAATTGTAGGGACTTTCTTCTTTGTTTTTTCAATTATCGAAGATACCGGCTATTTACCCAGGCTTGCCATGTTAATTGACAGGGTATTTAAATCCATCGGTTTGAGCGGCAGAGCTGTAATACCGATGACTCTGGGTTTTGGATGCGATACAATGGCAACCTTGGTGAGCCGTACCTTAGAGACCAAAAGGGAAAGGGTCATTGCCACATTGCTGCTGGCTCTGGCAATTCCCTGTTCCGCTCAGCTGGGCGTAATACTCTCGCTTCTTTCGCAAAAGCCTCTGGGGCTTATAATCTGGATGGGTTTTGTGTCGTTGATCTTCCTTATTGTGGGTTATTTATCCGCTCAGGTGCTTCCGGGGGAAAAGCCGCACTTTTATATGGAACTGCCCCCCCTCAGGATGCCGAAGCTTTCAAATATAATTGAAAAAACTGTGTCAAGAATGCAGTGGTATTTTTTAGAAATAGTTCCGCTTTTCGTTTTAGCGAGTGTTTTAATCTGGTTTGGCAAAATTACCGGATTATTTGACAGTTTAATAAAGCTTTTATCTCCGGTCATGAACCTCCTGGGGTTACCTCCTCAGACGGCCGAAGCATTTTTGTTTGGATTTTTTAGAAGGGATTACGGAGCGGCGGGGTTATATGACCTTCAAAAATCGGGCATATTAAACGGGCCTCAGCTGGTGGTAGCTTCCGTTACCCTGACCTTATTTGTTCCATGTATAGCGCAGTTTTCCATAATGATAAAAGAACGGGGCTTCAAGACGGCCATGGCAATAGTAGGATTCATTATTCCCTTCGCCTTTTTATCTGGCTTTACCCTGAACCTGATTTTTAGATTGCTGGGAGTGAATTTTTAATGAAGTGTGGATTCTGCGGTTACGAATTTGACCAGAAAGAGGAAGGGGTAAAAGCATGCCGGGGTTGTCCCATGAGCGGTAGATGCGGCAAAGTAAAGTGCCCGAGGTGTGGATATGAGAATGTAAAAACCTCTGGACTGTTAAAAAGGTTTGGTTTTGGAAGGAAGGATGAGAATGGAAAGTAGAGAGGCAAAACTTTCATTTTTAAAAGTTGGGGAGGAAGCTACAATAGTCAAAATAGATGCGAAAGATAATAAAATATTGAAAAAACTTATGGCTCTGGGGGTCCTCCCGGGACTTAAAGTCCAGCTTTTACAAAAGTTTCCCACATATGTGTTTAAAATCGGGAATACCAGGATTGCTGCCGATGAGGAAATCGCAGGAAGTATTATAATTATGAAAAATAGTGCTCTTTGAGGGAGCACTATTTTTTTAGCATTTTTTTTGCGTTTTCAAATGCCACAAAGAGTTCATCCCTTTCTAAGGGAGAAAACTCCGTTATCGAATCGTTCTTAATTAGCCGGTATTTTTGGTCGTTGGTAATTTTCCCGATTATGCCGGCATTTATCCCTTCCTTCTTTAAAGCCTCCACTACCCTATGACCGTTTCTGGCGCAAATCAGCATCGAACCGCTGGATATCAGACCCAGGGGATTAATATTAAATATATTGGAAATTTCCTTCGTTACATCCAAGAGGGGAACCCTATCTTCGTATATTTCAATACCGGTACCGGAAGCCTTTGCTACCTCGTATGCGGCACCCAGAACCCCGCCTTCCGTTATATCGTGCATGGCAGATATCCCCAGGGATGATGCAATTTTTCCCTCATCTATGACGCTGATGTATTCTATCAAGTTCTGAGCCTTTTTAATTTTTTTGCTATCCCATATCGGCGAAAGAATGTTTTCAAAATCGGTAGCCAGTATGGCGGTACCTTCCAGACCGGCGTATTTAGTAATTATTACATCATCTCCGGGTCTTGCTCCCGAGGAAGTAACGAAATTATCCTTTAAAGCAAATCCGATGGCAGTTGTGGAAATTACAGTTTTATTAACAGAGGCAGTGACCTCGCTATGTCCGCCCAACACCTCGATGCCTATTTTCAAACAGGCCTTATGTATGTTTTCCATCACATCCCTGACGGTGGCCTCATAGGTGTTTTCAGGGAAAAGAAGGGTAACAAGTATGCCTACGGGATCGGCGCCGCATGCTGCCAGATCGTTGCATGCCACAAAGACCGAAAGATATGCCCCGAGTTTATCCGCACCCGTTATGGGATCGGAGGATAAAACCGCCACTTTTTCTCCAAAATCGATTACCGAGCAATCTTCACCAAAGGAAGAATGCAAAAGGACTTCCTTTCTTTTTTTTCCCAAAAATGGGTAAACGGCAGTTGAAAGGATTTCGGGAGGGATTTTGCCTATTTTAATCATATTACATTACCCTTTCTAAAATTTTTCTTCATCGTTAAAGGAGAGGTTTTTAAGCCTTTTATATAAAAACACCGCAATAAGGGCGCCCACGGAAACCTGCAGGGTATCGCCGGCAATTTCAATAGGAATGGCCCCCACACCGTATATTATTCCGGCTGCAGTGGCATAGGAAGCAATCATAAAAAGACCTGCAAAAATTAAGCCGTGTATTGCCCTGCCCTTGGCAGCAAAGCTTCCCGCTATAAAACCTTCTATTCCTTTTATAAACAGGGTAATGGGAGCCCACATGGGATATCCGACCAGCAAATCTGCTAAGGATGAGCCCACGCCTCCAATAATGGCCGCAGGCACACCTCCGAAAATTAACGCTGAAAGGTATATTATCGTTTCGCCCAGATGAAAATATAGGTTAAAGGTAGGCACCGGGACTTTTAAAATTGAGGTGGCTACAACCGTCAATGCTAAAAAAAGTCCCATCATGGCAATTTTCTTTATTTTATCGCTCATATACGCTACCTCCATAGAATCTTTTACTGATATTATACTATATTAACCGGGATTTAACCAATAATTCCTGTAGGGGATAGGCAATTATGAATTGATTTTTGCATAAATTTTACATATAATAAAAATAAATGAAATAATATTTTAAGCAATGAGGGAGAAAATTTGCACCAAACCTTTTTACAGAGAGCCGGTGGATGGTGCGAACCGGTAAGGGTGTGCAATTTCCGCTCCCGAGCATCGCGTCAGGCGACGGTAGTACCGTTACGGCTTAAAGTTAAAAAACAGGGTGGCACCGCGGGAAATATCCTCTCGCCCCTTGAGGGAGAGAGGATTTTGCTTTTACAGGGAAAAATATTTTTGAGGAGGTAAAAAAATGCTCGATATTAAGTTAGTCCGTTCAAATCCCGGTATTGTAAAAGAAGCAATGGAAAAAAGAGGAGCGACCACAAACTTAGAACAGCTTTTGAAAATCGACGAGGAAAGAAGAAATTTGCTGGTGGAGGTAGAACAATTAAAGAGTTTGCGAAATAGGGAATCGGAAGAGATTGCTCGAAAGAAAAAGGCGGGAGAACCGGCAGAGGATTTAATCAGGCAAATGAAAGAGGTTTCGGACAAAATTAAGGAAATGGATGAGAAACTGAAGCAAATAGATGAAGAAATATATAGAATGCTGTTGATGATCCCAAATATTCCCGATGAATCGGTACCTGTCGGCAAAAGCGATGCCGATAATGTGGAAGTTAGGAGATGGGGAAGCCCTAAGGAGTTTGACTTTTCTCCAAAGGCTCACTGGGAGATTGGAGAATATTTGGACATCCTTGATTTTGAGAGGGCGGCAAAGATTACCGGCTCCAGGTTTGTGGTTTATAAAGGGCTTGGGGCCCGATTGGAAAGGGCTTTGATAAACTTCATGCTGGACCTGCACATTGATAAACACGGATATAAGGAGATATTTCCTCCATTTATTGTAAACAGGGACAGCATGACGGGAACCGGACAGCTTCCAAAATTTGAGGAAGAGGCCTTTAAACTTTACAACAACACGGATTATTTCCTTATACCCACTGCAGAGGTTCCTGTGACCAATCTTCACAGAAATGAAATACTGGAAAGGGAGCAGCTTCCTATATATTACGTAGCCTACAGCGGATGCTTCAGGGCTGAAGCCGGCTCTGCCGGAAGGGATACAAGGGGTATAATAAGGCAGCATCAGTTTAACAAGGTGGAGCTGGTGAAATTTTGCGAACCGGAAAAATCCATGGAAGAACTGGAAAAACTTACTCATGATGCGGAGGAGGTTTTGCAGCTTTTAGGGCTTCCCTACCGGGTGGTGGCCTTATGTACGGGTGACTTAGGATTCTCTTCCGCAAAGACTTACGATATAGAGGTATGGATGCCAAGTTACAACAGGTACGTAGAAATTTCTTCCTGCAGCAACTTTAAAGACTACCAGGCAAGGAGAGCAGAAATAAGATACAGGCCCGAAAAAGGAGCAAAGCCCCAGTACGTTCATACTATGAACGGGTCAGGCCTTGCGGTAGGGAGAACAACTGCCGCGATACTGGAAAATTTCCAGCAGGCCGACGGTTCGGTGGTAATTCCGGAAGTTTTAAGGCCATACATGGGAGGGGTTTCAACAATACCGGCAAAATACTAAAAAATGTGGCGCACATTCTATGTGCGCCACATTTTTTACCTTCTTTGTACACCGTCATTTTTTACATCTGCCGAATTTTTTGGAACGAAGGTTTTGCAGCAGGTTTCCATAGCGGAGTTGACCGGTGTGGGTTGAGCGGTGGATGCCTGAGGTGCATCATAGCTATTTGGCATGTTTGCTCCAATTCTGTCAGAGGTAACCATAATCTCTGACGCGTGACACATGTTTCCGCTGCCCCAGTAATGGCAGTTGGATACACTGCAATGGATATTAGGCATATAGATAACCTCCCGTAATTTTTTTTCACATTAATATTATTATCAAAGGGGTAAAAAATAATTCAGTAAAGTAGAGGGAAAGACGGGTGCTAAACTTCATAATTTCTCAGAAAATCACCCTGTCATAAAATTAACAGGAGTGAAAAATTGACAAACTTACTTGAAATTTGTTGTGGTTCAGATGTCCATAAAAAAACTATAGTTGCATGTTTGCTAAAAAATTACTAATAAAAATTAATCAATAAATGCTATAATATAAATAATTGTTTGTTCGAATTTTTATTATTTACTTTACTTAATAAAAGAGGGTTGTTATGGAAAGGGTTATTTATGTGGCTTTGTTTACCGCCACGATACATATGATCGATACTTTATCCTATTCCGTGAGACTTGCCGGTGTAAGAACCAGGAGGCTGGCTTTAGCACTATCCCTATTTAATATAATAGTCCTTATTTCGAGGACTGCCAACATGATTCAGGCTCCGCTACTGGGCAGTATAGTGGATAAGGCGATTTCTAAGGGCGAAATAAAAGAACTTCTTCACAGCTTTAGAATAATAATTTTTTCTGCAACCCTGGGAAGCCTTTTAGGGGCAGCTTTGATTCCAAGTTTTATAGAAATTTTTTCAAAAGGAATCTATGCCCTTGAAAAAACGGGATCCATACCTAAGCTCCTCGTAAAAATAATTTTTAATAAACCTGTAAAGCAAGTAAAAAATTCTTTAAAAGCACCGGATTTAAACAAAATAAGAAAAATCAGCAAAACCGGGATATCCCCTTTTTTCTTGATATTTAATCTCTTCATCACTTCGATTTCAACCATTGGAGTGCTGGCGGCCATTTACGCCGGTGCCCTATTACCGGAGTACAGGATAACCGCAAGTCAGCTTTCGGGGGTTATAAACGGTACCGCCACAATACTGCTGGCAATTATTGTGGACCCGCAGGCAGCACTGATTACCGACCAGGCTTTACAGGGTGTCAGGTCTAAACAGGAAGTAACGTCGATGGTATTTTTTCTCGTAAGCGGGAAAATAATTGGGACCCTTCTGAGCCAGGTTATATTCATGCCGGCTTCGGAAGTGGTATTGTGGATTACTCGAAAATTAATATAATCTTTTTCTTCTAAAGGAGCGGACTGTAATTGCTTTTTTTAATGGGAATAAAGCTAAATTCCTTTAAAAATTCTCTTATGGCGTGAGAAAGATACTCGATCCCCTCGTTTATCATTTCCTTTGGTACCTGGGCAATGCTTAGGCGAAAACAAGGTGATGGCTTTTGGTCAGGGTAAAAGTAATCACCGGGCATTATAAAAATTCCTTTTTTTATAACCCCGGCGTAAAGGTTCATGGAATAGAACCCTTCGGGCAGGCAAAGCCAGTAGAATAATCCCCCTTTGGGAACGCTAAATGTTACCGGGGAAGGAAGATGTTTTTTTAACGAATCCGTCATTATTTCCCATTTTTCTAAATAAATTCTTCGAATCTTTGTAAGATGATCGTAAAAGCTTTTTTCCCTTATCATTAAATCCAGGACCCGCTGGTTTAAACCCGAAGAAGCAATGTCGGAAAAGTATTTTACTTCGGCGATTATTTCTGAAAAATCGGAAGGCACCAGTAAAAATCCCAGCCTCAATCCGGGCATCAGGATTTTGGAAAAGCTCTTAATGTAAAACACCCGGTTTTCTTCATCGTAAGCTTTTAAAGGTAGAGGTTTTTCTGAGTAATAAAGGTCGTTCATGTGGTCATCCTCAAGGATATAAAAACCGAATTTTTTTGAAAGAGCTATTAGCTCTTTCTTTTTTTGTTCGGAGTAAGATATACCGGTGGGATTTTGAAAATTGGGCATTGTATAAAAAAGCTTTGGAGGTTTTGAGCGAATCTTGCTTAATAATTCTTCCATATCTATTCCATCATCCCTTAACGTAATCTCGACGATTTTTGCACCTCTTGATTTAAAAGCATCTACGGCACCCGGGTAAGTGGGCGATTCCACAAAAACGGTATCGCCGTAATCCAGCAGTGCTTTAGAAATAATGTCAATTCCTTGCTGAGCCCCGGATACTACATGAATATTATCCCTTGAGGCTTTAATTTTGTACTCCTCGTAAAGAAAATCTTCTAAGGATTGTCTCAGAGGTAAAAATCCCGGGCTTTCATTGTAAGCAAAGGCGTAACCCCCGTCCCTATCTAAAACTCTTATTATAGAGCTTTTGAAAATTTCTACAGGAAAATATTCAGGGGGGACAGAAGCGGTGGCAAAGTCAAACCTTATTTTATCAATTTCCAACTCGGAATCATTTTTCACGGGAAGATCCGCGGATTCTTTTAAATGTGACTGTATAAATGTACCGCTTCCTACCCTGGATACAGCGTAGCCTTCTTTTTCCAGCAGTTTATAAGCATTCACAATGGTAACTGTATTGACCTTAAGGTTCGCCGCAAGTTTTCTTATAGGGGGTAGTTTTTCTCCCGGAAGTAAAACTCCCTCTTTAATTAAACGAACAATTTCTTCATAAATCTGAACGTAGAGTGGTTCAGGGGAATTTCGATCTAATTGTATCGAAACAAATTTATCCATTTTCAAATATTACCTCCTGAAAAAATTTATTTTATTAAAATTGTATTGATAAAAACCCTGTTAATATGATAAAATAAATACAACAATCTGCTATTTATAATAACAATCTAATAATAAATAAATATTACAATCAATAATGTAACGATACAATTTAATTTTACCATACCATTACACTTATTACAATCTAAGAGGAGGGGATTTGCTTATGGAAAATTTTAAAAACTTCCCTGCTGACGGTGAAAGATATTCCCTCAATAAAAATTTAGCCGAGATGTTAAAGGGTGGAGTAATAATGGATGTGACCACTCCGGATCAGGCGAAGATAGCGGAAGAAGCCGGAGCGGTGGCGGTTATGGCCTTGGAAAGGGTGCCTGCGGATATAAGGAATTACGGCGGAGTGGCTCGCATGTCAGATCCCAAAATAATAAAGGCTATAAAACAGGCTGTCAGCATACCGGTAATGGCAAAATGCAGGATCGGTCACTTTGTAGAAGCCGAGATTTTAGAGGCCATCGGTGTGGATTTTATTGATGAAAGCGAGGTTCTGACACCCGCCGACGAGCATTTCCATATAGATAAAAAAAGATTTAAGGTACCTTTTGTATGCGGTGCTAAAAACTTAGGGGAAGCCTTGAGGCGTATAGCCGAGGGAGCTGCCATGATAAGAACCAAGGGAGAGGCTGGCACCGGAAATGTGGTGGAAGCGGTGAGACATATAAGGACAATTATGGGAGAAATCCGAAGGATTCAAAACATGCCCAAGGAAGAACTGATAAATGCTGCCAAGGAAATGGGGGCGCCCTATGAACTCGTGCTGTACGTCGCTGAACACGGAAAACTTCCTGTGGTAAATTTTGCTGCAGGAGGAGTGGCAACACCTGCCGATGCTGCTTTATTGATGAAGCTGGGGTGTGACGGAGTTTTTGTGGGTTCGGGTATTTTTAAATCGGAAAACCCTGCAAAAAGGGCAAGGGCTATCGTCAAGGCGGTAACTTATTACGATGACCCCGAAATCCTTGCTGAGGTTTCCGAAGACCTCGGCGAGGCAATGCAGGGTCTTGAAATAGATAGATTGGATTCCCGTTATGCGGAGCGGGGATGGTGATTATATGAAAATCGGAGTGGTGGCTTTTCAGGGTGCGGTAAGGGAGCACATAGAAATGCTTAAAAAAATTGAAGTACAGGCTTTTCCGGTAAAAAAAAGAGAAGAGCTATTCGGGGTGGATGGCCTTATATTGCCGGGCGGTGAAAGTACAGTCATAGGAAAATTTTTGAGGGATTCGGGGCTTGGTGATGAAATCGTAAAACTTGTAAAAAACGGTATGCCCATCTGGGGGACCTGTGCCGGTATGATACTTCTGGCAAAACATATAGTAAACCAGGATTATGTACACCTCGGGCTAATGGATATAAAGGTAAAAAGGAATGCTTATGGCGGTCAATTAGAAAGCTTTGTAGCCAGAAAACCGGTGCCCGGCATCTCAAAAAGACCTCTTGAACTTGTATTTATCAGAGCGCCTTATGCGGAAAAGGTTGGAACGGGGGTGGATGTGATTTTGGAGCTGGATGGGAAGGTAGTTGCAGCAAAGCAGGATAATATGCTGGCTACAGCTTTTCATCCCGAACTTACCGAAGATGAAAGTTTTCATAAGTATTTTGCTGAAATGATTTAAAAAGGCCGTGGGAGTGAACCCCGGCCTTTTTAAATCTCCAATATCCTCAATGCCTCTTCATTATTTAACTCGGTTATAAAGGGGATTTTCGTTTCTCTTTCCGTTTCTCTGTTTGCAGAAGCTATATCGCTTCTTTTTATTGCCTGTAATGAAAATTTTCTTGCTCCCGCCATAAGCTGTTGTAGTCCTGCCCCGAGTTTATCAGCCAGTGTCCAGACCGCTATGGCGCCATAGGGTATATTCTTCATTTCCTCTTCGCCAACCTTATTTTTAACTTCATGATAGCCGGCAAAGATTTCTTCGGCTTTTAATCCGATTTGCGCAACGGATTGAGGTAAGGAATCCCAATTTCCGTTTACCTTTTCCTTCCTTTCGGGATGTAAAGCCCCTTCTATATTGGACCCCACAAAAGCCGGTATCATTAGCGCCCTTCCCATGCAAATTATCTTTACAAAGGGTGAACCGAGGGCAAGAGCTTTAAAAATATGATCTTCCCTGGCAAATCCACCGGCAAAAGCCATGTCTACCACTTTGTACCCTTTAGAAGCAAGAATGCAGGCGTATTCATAAGCTTTGGAGTGTAAAAGTATAGAGGGAACACCCCAGGATTCCATCATATTCCAGGGACTCATTCCGGTTCCGCCCCCCGAGCCGTCAATTGTTAAAAGATCGAGCTTTGCTTCGGTTGCGAATTTTATAGCCATTGCAAGACCAGTCATGCCGTAGGATCCGGTTTTCAAAGTAATCTTTTTAAATCCTATGTTTCTTAAGTAGTTGACGGATTCTAAAAATTCTTCCCTGACTTCTTCTACGCTGGAAAGATCGGTATATCCTAAACGGCTGTGCCTGGCAAAGGACTTTATTGCACCGGAATTGTACGCCTCTATGACTTCCGGTTTTTCAGGGTCCGGATCCAGTACATAGCCTCTTTTTTTCAGGAACCTGGCGTATTCTATGTCTTTTACCTGAATTTCTCCTCCTATGGATTTTGCTCCCTGTCCCCATTTTAACTCTAAAATTACTTTATCGCCGTATTTTTCAATGACGTATTCGGCAACACCGTTTCTTGTATCCTCCACGTTCATCTGAACAATTATCGCTCCATAACCATCGAAATAGCGAAGATAGGTTTGTATTCTTCTATCCAGCTCAGGAGCTATTTTTATTTTACCGTTTTCGATGACAGCCTCCCGGTCAATTCCTACCACATTTTCGCCTATAACGATGGGAAAACCGGCTAAGGCAGCACCGATAGCCAGGGAATCCCAGTATTTTGCGGCGATAAAGGTAGAGCCAAGGGCACCCGTCATAATGGGGAGCCTGGATTTAGTTTTTTCAAAATAACCGAATTCGGTTTCGATATTAACCCGGGGGAAAATGCAGTCATCGGCAGAATTTGTCATATCTTCCTTTAATCCTTCTGCGCCATAATTTGCTCCCATTATTCGAAGGGAGTTATAAGATACGCCTAAGTGGAGGGTATTTCCACTGCCCGCAGTGACATTCCCAAAATCCCTGGGGTAAAGCATCTTCCTTCCAACAAGGCAGGACATCCAGGTTTCGCATTTCCCGTGGCAGTCAGCTCTGCAAAGGGTGCAGAGGCCGGATTCACATGGATTTCCACGGTTTAAAGTTCCAAGAACGTCGTTTGATTTTTGCCAGTTAATCATGTGTAAGACCCCCTCAAAGTATATAAGTATACAAAAATACAAGTATATATTAATTTTATATTATACAAACAAAAAACATAAAAAGTCAATACTTTAAAGCATAAAAATTTTATTATTTTAAAGCAATAAAAGCCGATTTAAATGTAAAAATTTTCTAAATCCTTCTGCTTTGCAAAGCCTATCCATTAATGAAAATAAAATTAAAAAAAAAGGGATTTAAAATAAATTTAAAGAATAAAATTAATATAAAGTAATGTATGAGGAATGATAACTTTGTTAAAAAATAAACTTATTGACATATTATATAAATTACTTAAAATTAAAATTAGTAAGTGATATATCAAAAGTATATTGTTTATATATTAATTAAAAAAATAAAATTTTATTTTAAAAGGATTGAAAAAGGAGCAGGGAACATGGCTGAGACATTGAGCGAAAAGGCCTATAATATTATCAAGGAGAGATTACTTTATACTAAAAAAGGCAGTTATTTGAGTATAAGGAAAGTTGCGGAAGAATTAAATATGAGTTATACCCCCGTAAGGGAAGCCTTTTTAAGGCTTCACAAAGAGGGGTTTTTAGAACTGGTACCAAAAGTTGGATTTTTTACCAATTGCATAGATATAAATGAAATTTTACAGATATACGAGGTCAGGGAATGCATTGAATTATTCGTTTTTAAAAAGATTTTTAACAGTATAGGTCCAAAGCATATAGAACTTCTTAAAAAATATTTGGAAGAACAAAAAAATTGCTTGGATAAAAAGGATATACACGGTTATGTAAAGGCGGATCAAAAATTTCATGAAGTGTTTCTGGAAATTTACAATAATCAATACTTGAGCAACCTTTACAGGAATATCAGGGAACAGTATTTTATTTGCTCCAATAATATTGCTGAAAGGCACAGCGGAGTAGCTGTAGAGGAACATGAACGCTTAATAAAGTGCATAGAAAATAAGGACTTTGAAAAAGCGATAAACCTCTTGAGTATGCATATTGAAAATGCAAAACAGAGGGTAAAGGATGGATTCAGAAGGGTAAGTTAATAATTTTAAAATTTTTAGCCAAACTGATATATCAGTGATATATTATAATAAATTTTATATTGCGGGGGAAGGGAATGGCAAAATTTTTTGGTCACGGGATGTTGGAAAGTTTCTCGGGGGAAATAAAAATCGAAAAAGAAGAAAAATTAGAAAAAATAATAGAAAAAATGAATTTACCTGAAAATTTAAAAGAGCACATAATTTTTTTAAGAAATCATCTTTTTTTGGATAAAGATGATTTAATTAAGGACGAAGACGAAGTTCATTTTTATATACTGCCCTTTGGTGGTTAACAATTAAGACGGGAGGTAATTTTAGGTGGTACATGTAATAAAAAATTTTAAAAGGCCCGAGAAGGAAATAATTGAAGCCTTCAGAAAACTATCTTCAGCCACCGTCCACGAAGCATCGGGGAAAAAGGGAGCGGTATCCTATCTAATTAAACCCATTAACAGGGGAATGAAATTATGCGGACCTGCATTGACGGTTCAGTGCATGCCCGGAGACAATTTGATGCTCCACAAGGCGCTGGAAATCGCAAGCGAAGGAGATGTAATTGTAGCGGATACCCACGGAGCCCCAGAATACGGTTACTGGGGCGATTTGATGACCGTTTCGGCGATGGCGAGAAAGATAGGGGGCCTTGCCATTGACGGCTGTATAAGGGATTCGCAGGAGATTATTGAAATGGGGTTCCCGGTTTTCTGCAGGGGATTTTGCATCAGAGGAACATCGAAAAGCTCTTTGGGGCTTATAAATTATCCGATAATTTTTGGGAATGTCAGGGTAGAACCCGGAGACCTTGTTCTTGGAGATGACGATGGCATTGTAGTCGTAAAGAGGGAAGAGTGCGAAGAGGTATTAAAAAAGGCGTTAAAGAGGGTAGAAGATGAAGATAAAAAGAGAAAAGTCTTGAGCACGGGTATATCCAGCGTGGAATACAACAACTTAAAAGAGGTTTTCGAAAAATTAGGACTGGTGGAAGAGTAATTTTTTAAGATGATTTTATAGACAGGTAGAAGGGAGATTACGAGTATGAGAATTCCGGTGGAAGTACTTAAGAATGTAGCCCAAGAAATCCTCATAGGACTCGGTGAAACAAAAGAGAATGCGGAAGTTATATCTGAAATTCTGGTAAATGCCGATATGAGAGGAGTTTCCACCCACGGTACATATCTTTTAAAGGTTATTTCCATGCGGGTGGAAGGTGGACAGCTGAAGCTTCCAACCCTGCCGAAAGTAATATCTGATAAAGAAGCAACGGCGGTAATAGACGGAATGGACGGCATAGGTATGGTCGCTGGCAAGATGGCGGTGGACATTGCCGTAGAAAAAGCAAAAAAATACGGTGTTGGCATGTCGCTTATATGTAATACAAACAATGTAGGCTGTCTTGGGGTTTACACACAGAGAGCAGCGAAAGAGGGTATGATTGCCATAATGTCCTGCAATGCAGCTCCTGCAATGGCACCCTGGGGAGCGGCGGAGAAGTTTTTGGGAACGAATCCGATAGCGATATCAATACCGGGTAAGGATACCATTTTTACTTCCGATATGGCTACCAGTGTAGTAGCCAGGGGGAAAATAAGGGAAGCATCGAGGAAAGGTATAAAGATCCCCGATAACTGGGCTTTGGATTCGGAAGGAAGACCCACAACAGATCCCGAAGAAGCATTAAAAGGGACACTTATGCCTATCGGAGGACCTAAAGGCTCTTCTCTTGCTATGGCAGTTGATATAATATCCGGAATCCTTTCGGGTTCGGGTTACGGCAATCAATTGAAATCCTTCCACGTTCTCGAAGGGCCGACGAGGGTGGGAGCTTCTGCAATAATGATCGATGTATCGCACTTCATGGAGCTTGAGAAATTTAAGGAACTGGTAGAAGGCTATTTTACTGCGATAAAGGCTTTGAAGAAAGCTCAGGGGGTAGAAGAAATACTTATACCGGGTGAAATCGAGTTCAGAAAGGAACAAAAAAGCTTGGAAGATGGAATTGAAATAGATGACAAACTGGTAATAACCTTTGATGAGCTTTTGAAGAAAATAAATTCAAATATTAAATTAATTTCCGATTGAATTTAAGGGAGGTAAAAAGGTGAAAAGGATAATAAGGGTAAACACGAGAACCGGAGAAGTGATTCAAACGGCGCCTACCGAAGAGGATCTTAAGTGGGGAGGCAGGGGATTTATTGCGAGAACTTTACTTAACGAGGTACCTCCCACCTGCGAACCTCTGGGTAGGTACAATAAACTGATAATTTCCCTCGGACTTTTTGCCGATACTAATCTCAGCACGGCGGGGAGACTTTCCATTGGCGGTAAAAGCCCTCTTACCGGTGGAGTAAAGGAATGCAATGTGGGAGGTAATGCCGGAAAGCGATTGGGGAGAATAGGTGTAAAAGCTTTAATACTGGAAGATATCCCGGAAAAAGATACTACCAGGATACTTTATGTTAGCGCAGATGAGGTAAAACTCATAGATGCACCGCACCTTAAGGGGAAATTGGTAGATGAAACCTTTGAAGAGCTAAGAAAGGAGTTTGGCGAAAGAAAAGGTTTTATCTGTATAGGGCCTGCAGGAGAAATGAAGTTATACGCAGCAGGAATAGCCCTAACCGATGACAGGGGAGAACAGGTGAGGTATGCTGCCCGGGGCGGACTGGGTGCGGTAATGGGATCAAAGGGAATAAAAGCGATCGTAATTGACGATTCCAAAACGGTGGAACCCGATTACTACGATGCCGAGCTTTTAAATTCAACCGTGAAAGAGGTAGTAAAAATACTTCAGGAAGATCCGAAGAGCCAGAACCGGAGAAAATACGGAACCCTTGATATCTTGGAACTGGCAAATCAAGCCGGGCTATTACCCACAAGAAATTTCAGCTCGGGACAATTTGAGCTTGCGGCGAACTTTTCGGGACCCAGGGTGGCGGATGTGATAAAAGAAAGAGGTGGTTGCGGAAAATCCGGAACGGCCTGCGTGCCCGGGTGTACAATAATGTGCAGCAATGTATTTCCCGACAAAGAAGGCAAAAAAATAGTGGCGTCTTTACAGTATGAAAGCGTGGTACTTTTAGGGCCCAACTGCGGTATAGGAGACTTAGACGATGTGGCCGAACTAAACCACCTTTGCAACCAGGTGGGTGTTGATACCATTGAATGCGGCGCAGCCATAGGTGTCGCAATGGAAGCGGGAGTAATAAATTTTGGAGATGCTGAAGGAGCCAAGGATATAGTAAAACAAATAGGGCAGGGTACTTATTTGGGAAGGATCATCGGGAACGGTGCAGAGTTTACCGGGCGAGCATTTGGAGTAAGAAGAGTTCCCGCAGTGAAAGGCCAGGCTATGCCCGCCTATGATCCAAGAGGCTTAAAAGGAAACGGTGTGCTTTACGCCACCTCCACCATGGGGGCTGACCATACAGCGGGAAATGCTTTTGAAACTTTGAAAACCGTAAATCCCCTTGGAAAAGAAAAACAGGTTTACAACTCAAGACAGCTTCAAATTCGAGCTGCACTCATTGATTCTCTGGGCGTTTGCCTGTTCATAAGACCGGCATTTATTAAGAATAGAGAGCTATTAAGTAATCTTTATAAAGGAAGATACGGCTTTGACATGAGCTTTGAAGAAATAAAGCGCACCGGCGTAGAGGTTCTCGAGATGGAAAGAAGGTTCAATGAACTTGCGGGAGTATCCGAAAAGATAAAGAGGATGCCCGAATTTATGAGGGAAGAACCCCTACCTCCAAACAATACGGTTTTTGATATATCCCAGGAAGAACTGGAAGAAATTTGGAATATTGAAATGAACCCGGAAACCTTTTAAAAAATTTAACGGAAATAAAATAAAATTATCTTATAATTTTACAAAATGAATTTATTAAGAAAGGAGAATTTAAATAATGGCGGAAACAATTGCAATCAATATCAAAGATGTGAAGGGTGAATACAGGGAACCGGCCAGGACCTCCTGGATTCTGGTTTCCGAAAAAACTGTGGGTTCTAAAAACCTGGCGGTGGGTATTAATGAAACTTATGTGGGAAGTATGGTTCCGGAACATAAACACGATAATGAAGAGGAAGTAATGTACTTCTTCCAGGGGAAGGGAAAATTCATCACAAAGGACAGGGAAATTCCCATAGAACCCGGCGTGTGTATCTACAATCCTCCCGGCGAATACCATTCCATTGTAAATACCGGAGATGAACCATTAAAATTTATTTGGATTTATTCGCCTCAGTTAGAAAGCCACAGGAAAAAAGACTAAGTGTAAACAAAAACATTCCGGTGCGGTTCTTTGACCGCACCGGTACTAAAGAGTAATTACATTTTATACCGTAAAAAATTTCAGAAAAATAAGATCCTTGGATATTATAATGACTGAATGAAGTTTTTAGTGTTAAAGAAAATTATGCAAATTCAAAAAGGGGAGGTGCCGGGATGAAAGTTTTAAAATGGCTGGATGATCATTTTGAAGAATATATTTTAAGCCTTCTTCTTGCACTCATTGCCTGCGTTATGATGCTTCAGGTAATCATGCGGTACGTTTTTAATTCTTCCCTTTCCTGGTCTGAGGAGCTTTCCAGGTACGCCTTCGTCTGGTCGGCTTTTTTAAGTATTGGATATACGATAAAAAAGAAGACAATTCTCAGGGTGGATACGCTGGTAGAAATTCTTCCAAAGGGAATAAAAAATACCGTTAAAATCCTCGTATCACTAATTATGGTGGTATTCTTTGCTTACCTTTTAATTAATTCTATCCCGACGGTCAACAAAATATTCATTTCCAAACAGGAAAGTCCAGCCCTGGGTATTCCTATGTATTTAATTTATACTTCGACAATTTTGGGATTTTCCCTGGCGGTTTTACGGTCTGCTCAAAGTGCGATTAGCAATATTAAAGAGTTAGTAAAGAAATAGTGTGAGATGGAGGTAAAAGTTTATGGCAATACAGATGTTTATAATACTATTGGCTGGACTCCTGCTGAGCATACCGATAGCTGTTTCCCTTGGATTGGCTACAATTTATCCGGGAATTATGAATCCTCATTTTGCGGGCAGTATACAATTTGTTATACGCAATATGGTGAGCGCCCTTGACAGCACCCCCATACTTGCCATTCCTATGTTTATCCTCTCGGGAGATATCATGACAAAAGGGAAAATCTCTGAAAAATTATTTAACTTTTTTGCTTATTTTGTGGGGAATAAAACGGCGGGTATGCCTATTGCCGCAATTATAACCGCTTTATTTTACGGAGCAATTTCCGGATCCGGCGTAGCTACTACCGCTGCGGTAGGTGGAATGGCAATACCTTTTTTAGTGTCCCTGGGTTACGATAAGGTTTACTGTGCGGCCCTTGTAGCCACGGCGGGAGGACTGGGGGTAATAATCCCACCGAGTATTCCCTTTGTAACTTATGGCGTTGTAACGGGGGTATCCATCGGCAGTTTGTTCATTGCCGGTATATTCCCTGGAATTTTAATCGGCCTTTCATTGATGGTTTATGCTTACATCTATGCCAAAAGGAATGGAGAGGATAAGGAAAAAATTTTATATAAATTCAATTCATTAAGAGCGAAGGGATTTATCACCGTTTTTAAAGAAAGTTTCTGGGCTCTTCTTGCACCGGTAATAATCTTAGGCGGTATCTACAGCGGCATAGTGACACCAACGGAGGCAGCGGTAATCTCTGTATTTTATTCCATTTTAGTGTGTTTATTTGTGTATAAAACTCTGTCAGCAAAAAATATAATGGATATTTTAATAGGGACTGTTAAATCCTATTCTCCAATAGTAGTTTTACTTTCTCTGGCAATTGTTTTCGGAAGGATTTTAGCTTTACTTCAGGCACCGGTGGCCTTGAGGGATTTTATAGTAATGAATTTTGCAGGAAACAGGTTCCTCTTCTTGCTCGTATTAAACATTATCCTGTTAATACTGGGAATGTTCATGGATGTGGGACCGGTTATTGCGATTCTTGCTCCCATGCTTTTACCTTCGGCTACTGCAATCGGCATAAACCCGATTCACTTAGGGGTTATAATGGTAGTAAACTTAGCCATCGGAATGGTGACGCCGCCCTTTGGCGTAAACCTTTTTGTCGCTTCACCCCTTGTTAAGGAAGAGGTTATGAAAATAGGGACAAAAGCCATACCCTTTATCATATCCTTTGCAATAGCCCTGTTTTTAATTACCTATATCCCTGCAATAAGCCTTATCCTTTTACATCAGTAATTGAGGAGGTGGGATATGTAAATTAAAAATATTGCAGTTTTACAAGACAATAAAAAAATTAACTTAAAATTAAAGGGGAGGTCAATTTATGAAAAGAACGAAAATTATTTCTCTTGTCCTGGTAATATTAATGGTTATGCTTACACTGGCCGCTTGCGGTGGCAAAAACAATGCGGGACAGCAGCAGCAACAACAGCAGCAGGCCCAGCAGAATAATCAGCCAAAATACACTCTTCAATTGGCGGGAGCTTATTCTTTAAATGCCGACACACCAAGGGCAAAGGCTACTAAGAAAATAAAGGAAATCATTGAACAGAAATCCAATGGCAACATCAAGGTTGAGTTATATCTGGATAGCCAGCTGGGTGGAGACCGTGAAACCTTAGAAAGCTGCCAGGCCGGAAATATCGCGATGGTATCCTCCACTACCGCACCCCAGGTAAACTTCATACCCAAATTAGCTATTTTTGATATCCCCATGCTTTTTGACAATCTCGACATAGCAAAGAAAGTTCTTACCGGAGAATTCAGAGATAAACTCGCAGCGGAATATGAAAAAGCAGGATTCAAACTTCTCCTAATGGTACCTATTAGCTACCGCGAAATGACAGCCAAAAAAGCTATAAATACTATCAATGACTTAAAAGGTGTAAAAATTAGAACGATGGAAAATAAGTACCACAAAGAGTTCTGGAATTCTCTCGGCGCAAATGCCACACCGTTAAACTTCAGCGAGCTTTATATAGCCCTGCAGCAGGGTACGGTAGATGCCCAGGAAAACCCCTATGATATTATTCTGCCGAATAAATTCTACGAAGTACAAAAGTACCTTATCCACACTCACCATATAGCTTTTATCCATACGGTAGTTATGAACAAGAACCTCTATGACAGCATGCCCGATGATTACAAGAAGGTTATAGATGAAAGCATGAAAGAAGTAAGCGAATACCTGTTTAACGAATCAAAGACTCAAAATGAACAGATGCTTGCATCCTTGAAGGAGAAAGGAATGCAGGTAATCGAAATATCCCAGGACGTAAAGGACAAGATGAAGGAAGCTGCTAATAAAGTCGCCGATATGGTGCGCAAGGATGTGGGCAATGACATCGTTGATGAGTTAATGAAGGCTATTGAAGCTGCGAAGAAATAACAAAAATAGATTTAAGGGCTTGACCCTGAGCCTTGGGTCAAGCCCGACAAAATATTTAAAAAGCGGGGTGGAAAAATGAAAGCACTGGTTTATATGGGTCCGATGGATATGAGGTATATGGATGTAGAGACCCCGGAACCGAAACCCGGCGAGGTTCTTTTAAAAGTTAAGGCAGTGTCCATTTGCGGCTCGGACCTTACCGGTTACAAGGGCCAATCGATTTTCAGGGTACCTCCCCTTATTATGGGTCACGAATTTTCCGGAGAAATTGCAAAATTAGGGGACAACGTAAAAGGGTTAAATGTAGGAGACAGGGTAATAGTGGAAACAAATTTATATTGCGGTTATTGCGCAGACTGCAAAGCGGGATTCAGCAATGTCTGTGATAATCGCAAAATAATAGGAACTACGATGAAAGCCGGTTCTTATAACGGCGCAATGGCGGAGTACGTGGTAGCACCGGCTGAGAAAATTATTCCTCTTCCCGATAATGTAACTTTCAATGCGGCCGCGTTAACGGAACCCTTAGCAATTTCACTCAGGGCAACGAAACATGCAGGGGATTTAAGAGGTAAAACAGTAGTCGTATATGGAGCAGGCCCAATTGGCCTTTTAACAATCCAGTGTGTGAAATTTTTCGGGGCGGAAAGAATTATTGCTATAGATGTCGTGGAAGATCGTTTGGAGATGGCAAAAAAATGCGGTGCTACCGATGTAATAAATTCAAAGGAAGATGTAGCAGGAATTACCCGGAAGATGACGGATGGCGTGGGCGTCGACGTGGTATTCGACGCGGTAGGCGTACCGGAAACAGTTAACGGCGGGGTTGAAATAGTGAGAAATGGCGGTAAAGTGGTATGGATTGGGCTTGGTGTTCCGAAATTGGAATTCGATTATAAACATGCGGTATGTAAGGAAATTACTTTCTACTGCAGTTATATGTATACGACCGAGTTAAAAGAAGGCTTGGACATGATAGCAACGGGTAGAATGAATGTGGAACAGATAATAACCGGAATTTATCCCATGAGCGAAGGCCCCAGGATTTTTGAAGAATTAGCTTCGAGAAAATCAAAAGATATTAAAGTTATACTTGTGAATGATTAAATTTTCAGGTTGATATATCAATAAAACATCATGAATATTTTAAAGCATTAATTTGTTAAAATTAATTGGGATTAATAATTAATATATTAATAAGAATGTAATAAAATTCACTGCTCTGTTTTGAAAAAAGAAAAATCAAAGGAGGAAGTTTAAATGGGCGAATGGAAATTTCCAAATGAAGGTTGCTTGGAAAAACCAAATAAAATGTACTATCACACGATGACGAAAAAGGATGTGGAAGAAAGATTAAAGGTCAACGACATCATAATTATTCCCGTAGGTTCTACCGAAAACCACGGGAATGCCGGTCCCATGGGAGAGGACACCTTCATAGTTACGAGGATAGCGGAAATGGTTGCAGCTAAAACCGGATGCACCATCGCTTCACCCCTCTGGTATGGTTCCCATCCTTTCCATCACATAGGTCAGCCGGGGACTGTACCTCTACCGGATGATGTGTTCTCAGCAATGATAAGGGCAATTATTTCCGGATACTGGAATACCGGATTTAGAAAGCAGATATTTATCAGCATGCACGGTCAGGAGTACATCATACCGTCTGCTATTCAAGAATGGGGTAAAAAATATCAGGTGCCAGCTTTGATACTTTTTGTAGACCTGCCGAGGGTAATGGGGCAAACTTTAATGGATAAAGAGCACGGCGGGCCTTTTGAGACTCCCTTCCAGCATGCAGACGAGGCGGAAACCTCCATATCCCTCGCTCTGTTCCCTGAGTTCTGTGATATGGAAAACGCCGAAGATACAACAATTAAAGGATATTTACCAGCCGGCCACGTAGACAGTGGAGGAGATATTTACGGGTATCCCATACCGGGACACTGCCAGGTGGGTAATGTGGGAATAGAATGTATTACCGCTCCTGAAGGTGTACTCGGTAAAGCCACAAAGGCCGATCCTAATAAAGCAAAGGCGTGCATCGAAAGGGCCTGTGACTACTTATTTAAACTGCACAATGATATTTTATCGGTGTTCCCGCCGGGAAAACTTCCCGATGCAAAACTTATATCTCAAAGGGATCCGGAAGAAATCGAAGCACTATTAAAAGGCCCCACAAAGGGTGGAAAACATATTTACACAATTGCATGGCCGTCATAAGATAGTTTTTTTAGAGAGTGAGGGTTAATCCCCACTCTCTAAAATAATGAATAAAGGGGTGAGAGTATGGAAAAGATGAAGGCTGTCGTTTTTTACGGGCCCAGGGATATGAGGTTCGAAGAAGTGGAAAGACCCGTGCCAAAAGAAGGGGAAGTGTGCATAAAAGTAAAATATGCATCCATTTGCGGATCGGATATTGAAGAGTATAAGATAGGCTCGGACCGGGCATTACCTCCTTTAATTTTCGGTCACGAATTTTCGGGCGAGATTGTCGAAGTTGGGCAGGGCGTATCAAAGGAAAGAATCGGCCAGAGGGTTAGCGTAAATCCTATACTTTACTGCGGAAAATGCTTCTACTGTAAAAAGGGATTAATAAATTTGTGCAACAACAGGAGAAGCGTAGGTAGGACGCTTGGAGTAGAGAAAAAAAGGTGTGATGGTGGCTTTGCCGAGTACGTGTGCGTCCCCGAATTTTCGGTGGTGCCGCTAAAAGAGGGAGTAACCTTCGAGGAAGGGGCACTCCTTGAGCCTCTGGCAGTATGTTATTGTGCTGCAAAAGCCGTGAGTTTTGAAAAAGGGGAAAACGTCCTCGTAATCGGTTCAGGCCCTATTGGCTTAATGATAATTCAATTTTTAAAAATCTTCGGTTCCGGGAAAATCGTTGCAACGGATATTATGGATTTCAGGCTTGATGCGGCAAAAGCCTGCGGAGCCCATGAGGTGGTAAATGTTAAAAGTGAATCCATAGAGAAGGCCCTTGAATACACCGGAGGCATAGGATATGACCGGGTAATAGTTACGGCGGGAGCTCCCGGGGTTATAAATGATTCCATTAAGCTTGTCAGGAATGGAGGAAGCATAATACTCGTATCGCTGATAAGGGAAGAAGTTAGCATAAACCCGGTGAGCATAGTAGGACGACAGTTAACCGTGTACGGCAGTTACATGTTTACCACCGAAATGCAAGATGTAATGGATTATTTGGCTGACAAAAGATTGGATGTGAGAAATATAATCACTTCTACCTATAACCTGTCCGAGACACCGGAAGTGTTTAAAGACCTTGCATCGGGGAACAGCAAGGATATTAAAGTGCTACTTAAAATAGATTAGTTTAGTTTAAAACCAGATTAATAATAAAAAGGTTAAAAGCAAAAAAAGAAAAGGAGGTTGATTTTTATGAAGATGAAGCTTTCCTGCTTTGGCTCCACAAAAGACATCGATGATATTGCAAAAGCCGGGTATGACTGTGCTGAACTGCAAATAAGAGAAATTGTGGAATTTAGCGATGACGAATATAAAATGGCTTTGAAAAGAGTCAAAGACTCGGGAATCACCTGCGAAGTCTTCGACAACCCCGTTCCTTTAAATATATCCATAACCTCGCCGGAATTTGATCTGAATTACTGGACGGAATATCTAAAAAAAGGTGCCGAAAGGACTGCAAAAATGGGTGCCCGTTATTACGTTTTTGGAAACGGCAGGTCCAGAAGCCTCCCCGCAGAAGGTGATGTAAAAGGAGCTTACGAGAAACTAATTACCTTTATCAATATTTTGTGCGATGTCACCGCAGAATACAATATAACGGTGCTTTTAGAACCCCTGAGCACAAGTTTATCCAACTTTATCAATTCCATACCGGAAGCGGTAAAATTTATCGAGGAATTTGGAAGGTACAATTTGAAGACCATGTGTGATATGAGGTATCTTCTGCCAATGAACAGAGATGTAGAGGATATAGCCGACTACGAAAAATACATCAAACATATTCACGTGGATAATCCTCTTTCCAATTTCCCCCAGAGGTTTATACCTACTTTAAACGATGGTTATGATTATGCCCCCTTTATCAATGTATTAAAGAAAATATGTTATAAAGAGATAATTTCAATTGAGGCAAACACCTTTAACGATTTTAAAGAAGATATTAAAAAAGGAATAGAATTTTTTAACCATTTTGGGATAGAACCTTATAGAAATTAAGTTTATGTAGTTATACATAATATTTACACCCACTCGGAACCTCAAGCCGCAGAAATTGGTTTGAGGTTATATTTTTGGGAGGTGGTTAATATATTTAGAGTAAAAAATATCATAGATTTTTATAAATTAAAAAAAATTAAACAGAAATTTAAAATTAAACGAAGCCTGCTTTTAAATATGACAACGGTTTTTGGCAGTATAGTATTAATCGGATGTGTTGTTCTTTTTGTAATAAGTCAGACTTACGCTTCAAATGCGGTAAAAAATGAGGCTATAAATGCCATGGAAAAAGTGGCGGAGAAAACTGCGGAAAACATAGAAGACAACATACAATCAAGATTGTACGTTATAGAAAGTATTTCCGATACCAGTGTGATTAAAGGGAAGTGGGAAAATAGAGAAGCATCGCTGGAAGAAAAGCTTCAGTATTTAAGGGATCAGCTCCGAAAATCGATAAAATTGGATTTTAAAAGATTTGCTTTAATCGGCACTGACGGCAACGGATATTATCAGGACGGCACGCCTGTCGATGCGGAGGACGTAAATTATTATAAAGCAATTGCGCAAAAAGGGATGAGCGGCTTTGAATTAAGGGTTCAGCAAAACAAAAACTCCTTCGATTACTTATTTTATTCTCCGGTAAGGCATTACCTTACCAATGAGCTTGCAGGCGCCGTAGTGGGCATTGTGGATGGCAATAAATTTAATCAGTTAATTTCATCAGCTGCTTACAGCGAGGATGGGTATTCCTTTGCTATTGACGATAAAGGAAACATAATAGCTCACAAAGACCTGGACAGAATAATGAAAAAAGAAAATCTGATTAATAATTCTTCTTCTTTAAATGATACGGTAAACAGGATGATTAAGGGCGAAAATGGAATAGAGGAGGTAAAAGAAAACGGCAGAGATTGGCTTATAGCCTTTACGCCGGTAGGTAACACCCGATGGTCGGTGGGTGTGGTGGCTCCGAAAGAAGAAGTTTTAAAAGGCATTGGAAGGTTAAAAGGCGCTATGATCTTTTTTTCCTTGCTGATAATTATCCTCTCAGTTTTTCTGACCTTTGCAATGGCAAAAACAACCATAACGCCGGTGCTTGCCGTTATTCAACAAATTGGAAGCATTTCTAAAGGTGATTTTACCGCAAGAATGGAAGAAAAATTTTTATATAGAAGGGATGAAATAGGGGAACTTGCACTTTCTGTTAAAAGGCTTAAAGAAAACTTTCTACCTCTTATCGTTGGAATCAGGGAGGAAACGAAGGCCCTGTTTAATAGTTCTGTAAAATTAAATGATATCTCGGAAGAAATAGCTATTTCCTCCGAAGAAGTGGCCAAAACCGTAGAAAATGTAGCACAGGGTGCTAATGAGCAGACTATGAAAATTAAAGATATTAATGATTTGATTGAGGAAATTAAAGGGAGTATAAACGGTCTTTTTAATGAAATAGCCCGGGTAAAAAATTCCGGAGAAGAAAGCTTTTCTTATGCTCAAACCGGCAGGGAAAAGCTGGGGAATCTTGTCGGATCGATAGAAGAAATTTCCAGTAGTTTTAAACTGGTTTTAGAAAAATTGGAGCAGATGAAAACTTCGGTGAAACAGGTGGAAGAAGTTGTAGAAATAATAAAAGGGATCGCCGAACAGACTAATTTATTGGCTCTTAATGCTGCAATAGAAGCTGCGAGGGCAGGAGATAAAGGCTCGGGCTTTTCGGTAGTTGCTTCCGAAATACGGAAGCTGTCGGAGCAGACAAGGATATCCCTGGAAAAAATAAGGAATCTTTTAAGGGGCATGGTTTCTGATACGGAACAGGTGGTAAGGACATCCGAACTAATGGATGGAAAGCTGAAAAAACAGCAGGAAAGTACGGGAGATACCCTGAGTGCTTTTGAAAAAATATCAATGAGTATTAGCGAAATGAAAACCCTAATCGAAAAAGTATTCTCCGATATAGGGCAAATATCAAAGCTTAAAGATGTAATCGCAGAAAGAATAGAAGCCATAAGCAGGACGTCGGAAGAAGCCTCGGTGTCTGCTGAACAAATCTCTGCCTCCGTAGAGGAATTTGCTGCTTCTACTCAGGAAATAACAAAGAACGCTCAGGAAATAGTGGATATAGCTAAGGCGCTGGAGGAAAAAACAAAAATATTTATTTTACCCTCTTGACATATTAAAATTTTAAATGATAAAATACTTATCAAAATATTTTCAGGTTAAAAACTTAATTAATTTAGAAGATACACAATTAAAAAAATCAAAAAGGGTAAAAGTGATGAAGGAGAAAAAAGCGACTTAATTCAGGCAAAAGAGAGCCGGGTCAGGTGAAAGCCGGTCCTGAGTTTGCGCTTTTCTCGCTCCCGAACTGCCCGGGTGAACAAAAGTAATCCGGTGCCGCAAAGGTGCGTTAAAGTTAGAAGTAGTCAGCTACTTCCTGAGGCCTATACCGTGAGGTATGGGTAAAACAGGGTGGTACCACGGGGTAAACTCCCCCTCGTCCCTGAGACATTATGTCTTGGGGTGAGGGGGTTTAATTTTTTATATAAAATACGACGATAAAATTTTAAAGAGGTGGTGCCCTTATGAAAATTACTGCTGCAGAGGCTTTAATTAAGGCACTGGAAGCAGAGGGAGTGGATTTAATATTCGGTTATCCAGGGGGAGCGATACTTCCGGTTTACGATTCCCTTTATAATTCTAAAAAAATCAAACATGTTTTAACTCGCTCCGAACAGGCTGCTGCCCATGCAGCCAGCGGTTTTGCCAGGGTTTCCGGGAAGGTGGGAGTTTGCATGGCCACCTCGGGGCCCGGCGCGACAAACCTGGTAACGGGGATAGCAACTGCCTATATGGATTCCGTTCCGATAGTTGCAATAACCGGACAGGTGCCTACCGGCGTAATCGGGCGGGATGTTTTTCAAGAGGTGGACATAACGGGGGCTACCGCTCCGTTTACAAAGCACAATTATCTGGTTAAAAGGGCGGAAGATATACCCAGGATAGTAAAGGAGGCCTTTTATATTGCTTCCACCGGAAGGCCGGGCCCTGTTTTGATAGACCTTCCCAAGGATGTAGCGGAGACGAGAATAGAGTTTAAAATGCCCGGGAAAATTAACCTTCGAGGATATAAACCTAAGGTTCAGGGGCATCCCCTGCAGATAGAAAGGGCAGTAGAAGAAATAAAAAGAGCCCAGCGCCCGGTCATAATAGCAGGTGGAGGGGTAAACTCCGCCAAAGCGGAAAAGGAATTGATGGAATTAGTGGAAAAGACGGGTATACCGGTAGCTACCTCCCTCATGGGCATAGGCTGTTTTCCGCAAAATCATCCGTTATCTCTTGGAATGGCCGGTATGCACGGTAGTCCCCGCGCTAACATTGCCATAACCGAGGCTGACCTGATAATTGCTGCAGGGGTAAGGTTCAGCGACAGGATGACAGGTAAAGTATCGGGGTTTGCGCCGAAGGCAAAAATCCTACATATTGATATAGACCCGGCAGAAATCGGAAAAAACGTAAGGGTCGATATACCTATAGTAGGGGACCTGAGGGTTGTGCTTTCGGAGATTTCAAAAAATAGCACAAAAAAGGATCTTTATGAATGGTATGATTTTATAGAAAAAATCAGTAAAAAAGGGGTTTACGAAAAAAAAGGTATGCTTTGCCCACAGGAGATAATAGAGGTGATTTCTCAAAAGACTAAGGGAGAAGCAATTATTACTACGGAAGTGGGTTCCCATCAAATGTGGGTAGCGCAGTTTTACGAATTTATTCACCCGCGCAGCTTTATAACTTCGGGAGGGCTTGGTACCATGGGTTACGGCCTTCCCGCAGCGATCGGAGCAAAATTTGCAAACCCGGGGAAAACCGTAATAAACTTTGCCGGGGATGGAAGCTTTCAGATGAATTTAGCGGAGATGGCGACAATTGTCGAAAATAACTTAGCAGTAAAAATGGTTCTTTTCAATAACGGCGGTTTGGGGCTTGTGAGACAGCTTCAGGAGTTTTACTGCGATGGAAGATATCATCAGGTTAATTTCAAATTTACACCGGACTTTGTCAAATTAGCAGAAAGCTACGGGATAAAGGCAGAGAGGATAGAGAGCCGAAAAGAGCTGCCGCAGGCGGTAGACCGGATGCTATCGGAAGAAGGCAGTTTTCTGTTGGAATGTATGGTGGATATAAGAGAAAATGTCTACCCGATGGTATTAAACGGTTCACCCATAAATAAGATGATTGGAGGGTGAAGAGGTGAAGACCATACTTTCAGTACTGGTAGAAAATCACCCGGGAGTGTTATCCAGGGTGGCGGGACTTTTCAGCAGGCGGGGATTTAATATAGACAGTTTGGCCGTCGGTACAACGGAAAACCCTGAAATTTCCCGCATGACCATAGTTGTTGAAGGCGATGAATATATAGTGGAACAGGTAAAAAAGCAATTAAATAAATTGGTGGATGTCATAAAGGTAAGCAAGATTAGCTCCGATGATTCGGTCAGCAGGGAGCTTGTGCTAATAAAGGTGGATGCGGAACCCAAAAACAGGTCAGAAATAATACAGATTGCCGAAATATTCCGGGCAAATATAGTTGATGTCAGCAGAAGGTCAATGATTATCGAACTTACGGGAGATAAGGACAAAATAAACGCTTTTGAAGAACTGGTAAGGCCCTTCGGGATTAAGGAGCTTGTCAGGACCGGCCTTATTGCTATGAACAGGGGTCCTAAGACAATCAAAGTGGATGAAGAAGAAAAAGATTGATGGAGGGATTTTTATGGTAATGAAAGTGGAGATTTTTGATACAACGTTGAGGGATGGAGAGCAAACCCCGGGGGTGGCTTTGAACGTATACGAGAAATTGGAGATAGCCCGGCAGCTGGCAAAACTCAAGGTGGATGTTATTGAAGCCGGCTTTCCCATAGCTTCTAATGGGGATTTCAATGCGGTTAAAACCATAGCGGAAAATGTGAAAGGGCCTGTTATAGCGGGACTTGCCAGGGCTAACTTTAAGGACATAGATAAAGCTGCGGAAGCGTTAAAAAATGCAGAAAGCCCCAGGATCCATACCTTTATAGCATCTTCTCCCATACACATGCAGTATAAACTTAAAATGAGCCCCGAACAGGTGCTGGAGGCTGCTGTGGAAGCGGTAAAAAGGGCAAAGTCCTATTTTGAAGATGTGGAGTTTTCTGCAGAAGATGCCACAAGATCCGATGTGGAATTTTTGTGCAAACTGTTTTCCCAGACAATTAGGGCGGGAGCCACGGTAATAAACATCCCGGATACGGTGGGTTATACCACGCCTGAAGAATTTGCAAACCTTATACGGACGTTAAGGGAAAGGGTCCCGGAAATGGATAGGGTTAAAATCAGCGTGCACTGCCATAATGACCTGGGGATGGCGGTCGCCAATTCCCTTGCCGCGGTTGTCAATGGGGCGACTCAGGTGGAGTGCACGATAAACGGTCTGGGAGAAAGGGCGGGTAATGCCGCATTAGAAGAGCTGGTGATGGCCCTTGTGACAAGAAAGGACATTTATAAGGTAGATTTAAATATTGACACCAAACAGATCTACAGGACCAGCAAAGTAGTTAGCACCCTGACGGGTATATACGTTCAGCCGAATAAAGCCATAGTCGGGGCCAATGCCTTTGCCCATGCTTCCGGAATACACCAGCACGGGGTGCTCTCGGAAAAATCTACCTATGAAATAATGACACCCGAATCCATCGGGCTTACATCCAATAGAATAGTGCTGGGCAAACTTTCCGGGCGCCATGCCTTTGTGCAGAGGTTGAAAGAACTTGGTTATGAGCTCTCGGAGGATGAGATAAACAGGGCTTTTGAGAGATTTAAAGACCTGGCCGACAAGAAAAAGGAAATTACGGATAGCGATATCGAGGCAATTGTAGAAGAACAGGTGACAAAAATACCCCAGCTGATAGAGTTAGAGTATTTTCAAACCTCCAGCGGCAATCAAGCAATTGCTACTTCTACCGTCAGGGTAAAAATCCAGGGGAATACCGTGGAGGAGGCGGCTACCGGAAACGGTCCCGTTGATGCGACCTATAAAGCGTTGGAAAGGGCGTGCAATATCAATTGCAGGTTGGTGGATTACTCGATAAAATCCGTTTCTGCAGGGAAGGATGCTATAGGCGAGGTAGTGGTGAGGATAGAAAAGGATGGGAGGATTTTTACCGGCAGGGGTTTGAGCACCGATATAATCGAGGCCAGCGCCAGGGCTTATACGGATGCCCTCAATAAGACCCTTTATAACAGCAATGGGAATAAACCGGCGGAAACTAATGAGGAGGAATAAAAATGGGGATGACCATAACGCAAAAAATACTGGCAGAACACGCGGGAAAAAACTTTGTGGAGCCCGGAGAACTTATCATGGCAGGTGTGGACTTGGTGCTTGCCAACGATATTACCGGCCCTGTGGCAATTAAGGAATTTGAAAAGGCTGGGGGTAAAGAGGTATTCGATAAGGAAAAAATTGCCCTTATACCCGATCATTTTACGCCTAACAAGGATATAAAATCTGCTGAGCTTTCCAAAGCTTTAAGGGATTTTGCGCGAAAGTATGATATTACTCATTATTACGAAGTGGGGAGGATGGGTATTGAGCATGCCCTTCTTCCCGAAAAAGGTCTCGTGGGTCCCGGGGATCTTGTAATTGGCGCCGATTCTCATACGTGCACCTACGGAGCACTGGGCGCATTTTCTACAGGAGTTGGAAGTACGGACATCGCTTTTGCAATGATGACGGGTAAATGCTGGTTTAAGGTGCCTGAAAGTATGAAGTTTATCTACAGGGGAAAACCCTCTCCCTTTGTCACCGGAAAGGATTTTATACTTTTTACAATCAAGGACATAGGGGTGGACGGAGCGCTTTACAGAGCCATGGAATTTTCGGGAGAAGCCTTAAAATACCTTACCGTGGATGAAAGGCTCACCATTACAAATATGGCTATAGAAGCGGGAGCAAAAAACGGTATAATGGAACCCGACGATGTGACGCTAAACTACGTAAAGGATAGGGCTAAAAAAACATATAAGGTTTATAAAAGTGACGATGATGCTCAATACTGTGATGTAAGGGAATACGACGTATCAAAGCTGGAACCTCAGGTAGCCCTCCCGCATCTTCCCGAAAATTCCGTCAATATATCTGAGGTAGGAGATATTACCGTAGATCAGGTGGTTATCGGCTCCTGCACCAATGGAAGGATTGAAGATATGAGGATGGCTGCAAAGGTTATAAAGGGCAATAAGGTGCACCCTTACGTGAGGATGATAGTGATACCTGCTACTCAGGAAGTTTACCTTCAAATGATAAGAGAGGGATTGATGGAGATTTTTGTGGAGGCTGGTGCGGTGGTAAGCACACCTACCTGCGGACCGTGCCTCGGAGGACATATGGGCATACTGGCAAAGGGCGAAAGGGCTGTTTCAACAACGAACAGAAATTTCGTCGGACGTATGGGACATCCCGAAAGCGAAATATACCTGACAAATCCGGCGGTGGCAGCAGCTTCTGCCGTAAAAGGCAAAATAGCCCATCCCATGGAGGTGATTAAAAATGATATATAAGGGTAGAGCATGGGTTTTTCCGGATAATATAGATACCGATGTGATTATTCCAGCAAGGTTTTTAAATACAACGGACCCCAGGGAGCTTGCGGAGCACTGCATGGAAGATATATTCCCGGGTTTTTCTAAAAAAATTCAGCCGGGGGATATCATAGTAGCCGGAAAAAATTTTGGGTGCGGGAGTTCGAGGGAACACGCCCCCATTGCAATTAAAGAAGCGGGTATTAGCTGTGTTGTTGCAAAATCCTTTGCCAGGATTTTTTACAGGAATGCTATAAACATAGGCCTTCCCATATTGGAATCTTCAGAGGCGGTGGAGGGGATAAGAGCAGGAGATGAGGTTATGGTGGATACCGACACCGGGGAAATAAAAAATATTACGAGCGGGGAAATATTCTACGCAAAACCTTTTCCCGGGTTTATAAATGATATAATTAAAGCCGGCGGCTTGCTGAACTTTGCAGGGGGAGGGCAAAAAAATGTATAATATAGCCCTCCTTCCAGGAGATGGAATTGGCCCGGAGGTAATAAAAGAAGCTAAAAAGGTTTTATATGCTATCCAGGAAAGATTCGGCATTAAATTCAATTTCAAGGAAGGATCGGTAGGCGGAGCAGCTTACGAGGTCTTTGGAGCACCACTCCCTGATGATACCCTTAATCTTGTAAAGGATTCCGATGCGGTGCTTTTCGGCGCGGTAGGTGGGCCAAAATGGGATCATTTGAAAAGAGAGCTCCGGCCGGAACAGGCAATCCTGAAACTGAGGAAGGAGCTAAACCTGTTTGCCAACCTCAGGCCCGCTGTTTGTTATCGTTTTTTAGCGGATTCTTCTCCGCTGAAAAATAATATAATTAGCGGGAATCTGGATTTACTTATTGTAAGAGAGTTAACAGGAGGGCTCTATTTCGGGACGCCTCGAGGGAGGGAAAATACGGGGCAAACGGTAAGGGCATTTGATACAATGGTTTATACAAGCGAAGAAATTAAAAGGGTAGCCCGAGTCGCTTTTGAAGCAGCGAGAAAAAGGAGAAAAAAGGTAACTTCCGTGGATAAAGCCAATGTGCTTGAAACCTCAAAGTTGTGGAGAGAAGTGGTGGATGAGGTGAGCAAAGAATATCCTGATGTGGAGCTTTCTCACATGTATGTGGATAACTGCGCGATGCAGCTTGTATTAAATCCCGGACAGTTTGATGTTATTTTGACCGAGAACACTTTTGGGGATATCTTAAGCGATGAGGCATCGGTACTAACCGGTTCAATAGGTATGCTGCCATCAGCAAGCATAGGAGAAAAAGGACCTTTTTTATACGAGCCCTGCCACGGTTCGGCACCGGACATAGCGGGTAAAGGTATCGCAAACCCCATCGCCTGTATTTTGTCCGCGGCAATGATGCTGGAGTACTCTTTTGATGAAAAGGAAGCGGCAATGTGTATAAAAGATGCGGTGGAAAAAAGCTTGGAACTGGGCTACAGGACTTACGACATTAAAGAAGGTGAGGGGAAGGTGTTAGCAACCTCCGAAATGGGAGATGTTATTAAAAAGATTATTCTGGGGCTTTAAAAGGGAAAGAAAAATTTTTCGATATATTTTTATAGTGGATTTTTACAAAAAAATAAGGTATAATTTTTAAAAAACTGCAGTAAAAATTTAATAAAATTTATAGGATGCGTGCTGGGGGAGCCGAAAGGCTGAGAGGAAGCTTAAATGCTTCGACCCCTCGAACCTGACCGGGATAATCCCCGCGTAGGGAAGCACAGAACCGAAAATTTGTGCCTACCTATTCGGGTAGGCACTTTTATTTATGAAAACTTTTTGTTGCGGGGATGGCTGCAAATAATGTTTACGGCGGCTACAGGATGGGACCAATTTTCGGAGGGATGCTCTTGTCGGGTAAGAAAGCGGCAAAATTGATTTCGGATTATTTAAAAAACACTAAATAAAATTTTAAGGGGTGATGAAAAATTATGAAACTTGCTTTAACCATTGCTGGTTCCGATTCCGGCGGAGGGGCGGGAATTCAGGCGGATTTAAAAACCTTTTTCAGCCACGGAGTATATGGTATGTCAGTAATTACATCGGTGACCGCCCAAAATACCCTCGGGGTACTGGGGGTACAAAATATTTCAGAAGATATGGTCTATCTTCAGATGAAAGCGGTTTTTGAAGACCTCTTCCCCGATGCGGTTAAAATCGGAATGGTTTCAACAAAAGAGATAACGGAAGTTATTTCCAAAGGACTTGAAGAATATAAGCCGGGGAAAATCGTTCTGGACCCAGTGATGGTTTCTAAATCCGCGCACAGACTCTTGGAAAAAGAAGCCATAAAAACACTGATTGAAAAATTAGTACCGAAGGCTTTAATCATTACTCCCAACAGGGAAGAAGCAGAGGTAATTGTGGAAAGAAAAATACAGAATGTGGAGGAGATGAAAAAGGCTGCAAAGGATATTGCCAAATTGGGTTGCAGAACGGTTCTTATAAAAGGAGGGCATTTGGAAGGGAATAAAGCCGTGGATGTTTTGTACCTTGGAGAAGATAATTACGTGTTTTTTGAAGAAGAAAAAATAAACACAAAAAACACCCACGGCACCGGATGTACATTTTCGGCGGCCATTTGCGCCAATCTGGCAAAAGGTATGGATGTTAAAAAAGCTGTAGCGTATGCAAAGCTTTATATTACCAGAGCCATAGAAACTTCTGAAGATATGGGAAGGGGCTGGGGCCCCGTGAACCATTTTTGCATCGGGTTTAATAATTAATTTAAAAGAGGTGCTTATAGCATGAGAAATGTGGATTATTCCCTGTATCTCATAACCGATAGAACTTATCTAAAAGGTAGAAGTCTTTTTGATGCGGTGGAAGAGGCGATAAGAGCAGGAGTTACGGTAGTTCAGCTGAGAGAAAAAAATATCTCCGATAGAGAGTTTTACGAGGCCGGGCTAAAATTAAGAGAAATCACGAAAAGTTACGATGTGCCTTTAATAATAAACGACAGGGTCGATATAGCCATTGCCGTTGATGCTGATGGCGTGCATTTAGGGCAGGAGGAACTGCCTGCAAAGGTTGTGAGAGAAATAATAGGTTATAAAAAAATAATAGGGGTCTCGGCGGCAAACTTTGAGGAGGCGAAAAAAGCTTGTGAAGATGGTGCCGATTATGTGGGAGTGGGAGCAGTATTTAAAACTCCATCCAAAAAGGATGCAAAATATGTAAGTCTGGAAACTCTGAGGGAAATAACGGAAAAAATCCCCATTCCCGTTCTGGCTATAGGGGGTATAGATAAAGAAAATATAGATGAGGTTTTAAAATACGATATTAAAGGTGTATGCTGTATTTCTGCTATTTTAAAGGGGGATATTGGCGAAAACGTTAGATTGTTGAAAGATAAGATTACAAAGAAACTAAAGCAAATTTATTAAATGGAGGGAAAAGAATGACTCAGTTAGAGGCGGCTAAAAAAGGCGTTGTTACCGAAGAAATGAAAAAAGTAGCGGAAAAAGAAGGAGTGAATGCAGAAATTATTAGAGAAAGAGTGGCAGAGGGCAGGATTGTTATCCCTTTTAACAGAAATCACAGGGGATTAAAGCCGTGCGGCATAGGGAAGGGGCTTTCAACCAAGGTCAATGCAAATATAGGCACATCTGAAAAATTCCCCTTTTTAGAATCGGAATTATCAAAAGCAATTGCAGCGGTAGAAGCCGGGGCGGATACGATAATGGACCTTTCTACCGGTGGGGATTTAGAAAAGGTGCGAATGGCCATATTATCAAGTATAGATGCTCCCGTAGGGACGGTGCCTATTTATGAAGTGGGAGTTATGGCGCAAAATAAATACGGGAGTGTCATAGACTTTACAGAAGAGGAACTTTTTGAAGTAATAGAAAAGCAGGCAGAAGAAGGCGTGGATTTCATGACCGTCCACTGCGGCCTGACTATTGAAGCGGTGGAAAGGCTTCGCAGGGAGGGCAGGATAACCGATATTGTAAGCAGGGGCGGGTCCTTTATAACCGCATGGATGCTTAAAAACGAAAAACAAAATCCCCTGTATGAACACTTTGACAGGCTGCTTGAGGTAGCGAGAAAATACGATGTTACATTGAGTTTGGGAGACGGCTTAAGGCCGGGATGCCTTGCCGATGCTACCGATAGGGCGCAAATTCAGGAGCTTTTAATACTGGGGGAGCTGGTACAGGAAGCGATAAAACAAGGAGTGCAGGTAATGGTGGAAGGTCCGGGGCACGTTCCCATAGATCAGATAGAATCTAATATCCGCCTTCAAAAAAGGCTATGCCATGAAGCGCCTTTTTACGTCTTGGGCCCTCTTGTTACGGATATAGCAGCGGGTTATGATCATATAGCCGCTGCGATTGGCGGAGCAATAGCTGCTGCTTGTGGAGCGGATTTTCTTTGCTATGTAACCCCGGCAGAGCACTTAGGACTGCCCGATGAAGAAGATGTAAGGATTGGGGTTATTGCCTCTAAAATTGCTGCCCATGCGGCAGATATAGTGAAAGGCATTCCGGGTGCATGGGAAAGGGATTTAAAAATGGCAAAAGCTCGGAAAAACCTTGACTGGGAAGAACAAATTAAGCTTTCAATAGACCCAAAAAAGGCAAGAAAATACAGGCAAGAGAGAAATTCATCGGATGTAAAGACCTGCACCATGTGCGGCAAGTTTTGTGCAATGGATATAATTGCAAAATATCTAAATAAAGAAAAGAGCAGTTGTTAGGAAAAAAGCTTTCGGGAATTCGCCCGAAAGCCAACCGGCCCAGGGCACGGACACAAACACGGCCATAGCCGGGATATTGATAATTGAAAATTTAAGGTGAACGGATGAATCTGTGAAGTGCCAAAGGCTTTTAACAAAAAAGCCTTTGGCATAATATTTTATTATTGAACAATTTCAAAGGAGGGTCAATATGAAAGATAGTGGAAATAATATAAATCCAATTCCGTTAAATCCCAGGTTATTGATGATGCCGGAATTCTCGGAACGTCAGATACTGGAACACTATGAGGTTTTGTATTTAGGCTATGTAAACAAGATAAATGAAATAAGAGAGCTGCTTTTAACGGCAGACAGGTCAAAAGCCAATGCAACTTACAGTGGATTCCGCGGGCTGAAGAAAGCCGAGACTTATGCAATTGATGGAGTAATTCTTCACGAGCTTTACTTTGAAAACCTGGGTGGGTCGGGAAAGATCTATCAGGGGGAACTATTAAGGCTTATCGAGAGGGATTTTGGTTCTTTCAATGACTGGAGGGAGGATTTCATTGCTACAGGAATTTCGGCAAGAGGCTGGGCGATCCTTGTGTACGATCCTCGGGATGGAAGGCTTCACAATTATTTACTGGATGCCCATGATTACGGGGTAGTGCAAAACTCCATTGCTTTGCTGGTAATGGATGTATATGAGCATGCCTATTTTATTGATTACGGTACGAAAAAAACTGATTATATAAAAGCATTTTTAAAAAATGTGGACTGGAATGCGGTAAATGACAGGTTAAAAAGGATAAGTTTCATATTTTTCAATTCATAATAGTTTATACATTAATCGGCTTTCAGGGATAATCGGTTTTTAAATGAGAAATATTATAATGAGGAGGTGATACTAATGCGGGCTCTCTGGAGGGGTTCCATCAGTTTTGGGCTGGTAAACGTCCCAGTAAAAATGTATGCGGCTACCGAAAGAAAGAATCTGAGCTTCAGGCAAATACACAGGGAATGCGGCACTCCCATACGTTATGAAAAAGTATGCCCTTTTTGCAATCGAAAGGTGGAGGACGAGGAAATAGCCCGGGGTTATGAATACGAAAAGGGGAAATTTGTAGTTATCGAGGATAAGGACTTAGAGGCAATCCCCGATGAAACCGTGCGCACCATTGATATTGTTGATTTTGTTGATTTGAGAGAAATAGATCCGATATATTTTGATCATTCCTATTATCTTGGTCCTGAAGGAACCGGTCAGAAGGCTTATCTTTTACTAATTGAGGCTTTAAAAAAGACGGGGAAAATTGCAATAGCAAAGGTGATGATAAGGTCGAAATACAGCCTTGCGTGTCTGAGGCCTTTCGGTGAAAACCACTTAATAATGGAAACCATGTTATATCCCGATGAGGTAAGGGATGCGGGCGAAATAGAGCTTTCGACCAATATAAAGCTGCATGAAAACGAAATAAAAATGGCGGTGCAGCTTATAAATTCTTTATCCACTAAGTTTATCCCCGAAAAGTACACCGATGAGTACAGAAAGGCTCTTCTTGAAATAATAAAGGCAAAAGTGGAAGGACAGGAGGTAAAAATACCTGCTGCTAAGGAAGAAAAGGTGGTAGATTTGATGGAAGCCCTCAGAGCGAGCCTGGCACTGGTGGAAAAGGAAAAGGAAGGCAAGGAACGCAATTTTGGCCGCAGGAAAAAGAGGGCTACTTCATGATACTAAATTTATCCGGCGAATAACCGGTTGCCTGAGATAGCCCTCTTCGGTGTAATCAAAAAATTCTACCTCCACACTTATAATGGGTGAAACCCAGACCGGCTTTTCTCCTTTTTTCACGTCAGGTGGAAAAGAAAAGGGGCAGTTATTTTCGATAATGTTCGACAGAGTTTCAAATAAAAGATTTTTTTCGACCTCATCTAAGCCGCTCCCGGCTCTGCCAATAAACACAAGGTCGTTTTCTAACACTTGCCCCAGGAAAAGGGAACGGACTTTCTTACCTTCTGAAAGGAATCCACCTATAAGGGCGGTTATCTGACGGCGGTTTTTTATTTTAAGCCATTTTTCGCTCTTTTTTCCTATCTCGTAGATACTGTCCATCTTTTTTGCTACTATACCTTCCCAGCCTTTTTCCTTTATTACATCAAATAAGGCTTTTCCTCTGCCGGGGAAGGTGTCGGTTACTACAACAGCGTCCGAAGAGTTCAGGGAAGATTTTAATATATGGTCTCGCTGGGAAAAGGGTAAATGTATAAGGCTTTTTTCCTTCCAGAAGAGGATATCAAAAACCACATAGGTGACGGGTATCCTTGACGCTAAATATTTTATGGTACGGGGGTCTGAGGCTTTATCCCTTCTCATTAGCTGGTGGAAATTGGGTTTTCCATCTTTAATTGCTATGATTTCTCCATCTAATATTGCATGCGTATTTTTCAGGGCTTCAGCAAGGGCATCAACTATTTCCGGGTAGGTTTTTGTACGCTTACTCTTTTTTCGGTTAAAAAGCTCAACATTGCCGTGAGAATGGGCGATTATCCTTGTGCCGTCCCACTTTACCTGAAAACCAAAATTCGTATCATCAAAGGGCTCGGGATATGGTACCGGTTCCATCGGGATAAAGGGTATTCCCGGTTTTATCATAGTGAATCACCGTAATTATTGTGCCCTTTTTATAGTTTTTTACAATTTTAAGATCGGCAGGTGAGAACTTTGTCCATAGTAGTAGTAGAAGGCGAAAAATTAAAACTCAGCAATCTTTCAAAAAAAATGTGGCCCGATGAAAATATAACAAAGGCCGAATTTATAAATTATTACGTGAAAATAGCCCCTTTTTTATTGCCCTACTTAAAAGATCGCCCGGTAGTCTTTACGCGCTATCCCGATGGAATAAAAGGCAAGGCTTTTTACCAAAAAAACATACCCGATTACGCACCCGAATGGTTAAAGACTTACGATGAAGTAAGCTTCAATAATGGTGAAAAAAAAATAATACGCTATGCGCTCCTGAATGATTTGAAGAGCCTTCTTTGGGCGGCCAATCAGGCGAGTCTCGAGATTCACCCCTGGCTTTCGCGCATCGGGACAATAGACTATCCGGACTTTGCTGTATTTGACTTGGATCCCATGGAAAATACTGGGTTTGAGGATGCCCGGCAATTAGCCTTAGTATTAAAAAAAATATTTGATATGGAAGGTATTAAAGGTTTTCCGAAGACATCGGGGGCTACCGGAATTCAAATTTTTGTTCCCGTAGAACCGCGGTATACTTATAATGAGGTAAGAAATTTTGTGGAGTTTTTCTGTAGAGTTCTTGAAAAAACCTTTCCGGAAAAATCAACAACGGAGAGAAATGTGAAAAATCGTGAGGGTAAAGTCTACTTAGATTATCTGCAAAACGTAAAAGGTAAAACCCTTATAGCTCCGTACAGTCCAAGGCCGCTCCCAGGTGCTCCCGTCTCGGCACCGGTTACATGGGAAGAGCTTGAAAAAGGAGTTTTACCTGATGCATTCAATATAAGAAATATGCCCGAAAGGCTAAAAAAAGTAGGGGACCTTTTTCAGGGGGTATTAAAGGAAAAGCAAAAAATTGATAAGTGGATAGTAAAAATTTTTTAATTTTAAGCTTTATATGGCCGTTAATAAAAAAACGGTAATTTTTTTTTAAAACATATTGCATAAATATACAATAATATTTATAATTATTAATAACATAAGTGGGGGTGATTGTATGGGTATTAACATTTGTGTGGAAGAAGCCATGCCCGGGATAAAAAGAAAAGACCTCCTGGAGATCGGTGAGCTAAGTAAAAGGGAAATATTAAAGATACTTTCTCTTTCAGAATCTATTAAAAAAAGGGGAAGGGATTTAAGCTATCAGCCATTAAAAGGTAAAACCCTCGGAATGATTTTTGAAAAAAATTCCACAAGGACCAGGGTTTCCTTTGAAGTAGCCATGTGGCAGCTGGGAGGTTACGGCCTTTACCTGAATAAAAGCGACCTTCAACTGGGGCGGGGAGAAACAATAGAAGACACCGCACGGGTTTTATCAAGATATGTGGATGGAATTATGATAAGAGCCTACCACCATGAAGATGTAAAAAAATTGGCAAGTTTTGCGAGCGTACCGGTAATAAACGGATTGACGGACTACGAGCATCCCTGTCAGGCTCTGACAGATCTCTTTACCATCTATGAAAAAAAGAAAAAATTTTCGGGTTTGAAACTCGCATTTATAGGCGATGGCGATAATAACATGGCAACTTCCCTCATTTTTGGATGTGCAAAGGTGGGTTTGGATATTACCGTGGCTTCTCCCAAAGGGTATCAGCCGGGGAAAGATGTTTTGAATAAGGCGGAAAAGGATTCAATGATGAACAATTCCAAAATCGTCGTAACCGAAGACGTGATGGAAGCTGCTGAAAACGCGGATGTAATTTATACCGATGTATGGACCAGCATGGGCCAGGAACGGGAGGCGGAGGAAAGGAAAAAGGTTTTTTCAGGATATCAGGTCAATGGGAAAATCTTGAAAAAAGCCAAAAAAGATGTAATGGTTATGCACTGTCTGCCGGCACACAGGGGGGAAGAAATCACCGATGAGGTGCTGGATGGCCCAAATTCTGTTGTTTTCGATCAGGCGGAAAATCGCCTGCACGTTCAGAAAGCAATTCTAATTTCACTGATGGCATGATATTTTCACAAATTCATAAGTTTGAGGGGGAATGTTAAATGAAAAAGGTTGTTCTTGCTTATTCGGGAGGACTCGATACTTCGGTAGCAATAAAGTGGTTGAAAGAAAAATACGATTGCGAAGTGGTGGCCTTATGCGCAGACTTAGGGGAGGGAAAGGACTTAGAGTTTATTAAAAATAAGGCTTTAAAAATTGGAGCTGTAAAAAGTTACGTATTTGATGTCAAAGAGGAATTTTTAAAAAACTACGCTTTTGCTGCACTGAAAGCCAATGCCCTTTATGAAGGAGTTTATCCCCTGAGCTCCGCACTTTCACGACCTCTGATTGCTAAGCTCCTGGTAGAGGTCGCAAAGGAAGAAGGGGCTTTTGCTGTAGCCCACGGATGTACGGGAAAGGGAAATGATCAGGTGAGGTTTGATGTATCGGTAGCAGCTTTAGCACCCGAACTTACTGTAATTGCACCCGTAAGGGAATGGAGCATGTCCCGGGAAGAAGAGGTGGAATATGCGGCAAAGCATGGAATCCCCGTACCTGTAGGAAAAGAAAATCCCTTCAGCATAGATCAAAATCTTTGGGGAAGGAGCATTGAGTGCGGAGTTTTGGAGGATCCATGGGTGGAACCGCCGGAGCAAGCGTTTGAATGGACCGTTTCGATAAAAGATGCGCCGAACGAGCCCTCCTATGTGGAAATAACCTTTTATAAAGGAGAGCCGGTAGAATTAAATGGAGAAGAACTTTCCCAGGTGGAAATCGTAGAGAAATTAAATAAGTTAGCGGGGGCAAACGGTTTTGGAAGGATTGATCATATAGAAAATCGTTTGGTGGGGATAAAATCCAGGGAGGTTTATGAATGTCCGGCCTCGCTCCTATTAATAAAAGCTCACAGGGAATTAGAAAGCCTTACCCTTCCCCGGGAGGTGCAGCATTTTAAATACATTATTGAACAAAAATACGCAGAAATAATTTACAACGGCCTATGGTTTTCTCCTTTGAAGGAAGCCTTAGACGCATTTATTGAAGAAACTCAAAAATACGTTAATGGAATTGTACGTGTCAAAATATTTAAAGGAAATGCGGAAGTGGTGGGAAGGAAATCAATAAACTCAATGTACGATGTTAAACTCGCCACATATGCCGAAGGAGATTTGTTCGACCACAATGCGGCCAAAGGGTTTATTAAGCTTTTTGGACTCCCCACAAAGGTGTTTTCCCGGGTAAATAAAGAAAAGTAAAGATACGGGGTGGTTTTGATGAATAAAAAACTGTGGGGTGGAAGGTTTGAAAAGGATACGGATGCTCTTGTAGAAGAATTTACCGCATCCATCGATTTTGATAAAAACCTGTATAAAGAGGACATAATGGGGAGCATGGCTCATGCCCGGATGCTGGCGAAAACCGGTATAATATCAAAGGAAGAAGCGGCTCAAATTATAAAGGGATTACTGGAAATAAAGGCCGAGATCGAAAATGGAATGTTTGAATATACGGTGGAACTGGAAGATATACACATGCATATTGAAAAAAGGCTTTTTGAAAAGATAGGGACGGTGGCCGGAAAGCTTCATACGGCCCGAAGCAGGAACGACCAGGTAGCCCTTGATATGCACCTTTATGTTAAGGAAAAGATAGATGATGTAGTAAAAGGTATAGATATTCTCATGGGCACTTTATGGGAATTATCCCTCCAACATCAAAATACCGTAGTTCCGGGTTACACCCATTTGCAAAGGGCTCAACCAATTTTTCTTTCAGATTACTTTAAGGCTTATTATCATATGCTGAGAAGGGATAAAGGGAGGTTTTTAAAAGCAAAGGAAAATGCCGATTTAATGCCCCTCGGCGCCTGTGCTTTAGCCGGGACCACCCTTCCCATCGACAGGGTCTTTGTAAAAGAACAGCTGGGTTTTTCTAAAATATATGAAAATACAATAGATGCGGTAAGCGATAGGGATTTTATAATGGAATTCCTATCTGCTTCCTCCATAATAATGGTGCATCTTTCCAGGTTGGCTGAAGACTTGATATTATGGAGCACATCCGAATTTAATTTTATCGAATTGGACGATGCTTACTCTACGGGGAGCAGCATTATGCCTCAAAAGAAAAACCCCGACGTGCTGGAGCTCATCAGGGGGAAGACGGGGCGGGTATTCGGGAATTTAATTTCGGTATTGACTATGATGAAGGGGCTTCCGCTTTCCTACAACAGGGATATGCAGGAAGACAAAGAACCTCTCTTTGATACGGTAGATACGGTTTTATCCTGCCTTAGCGTACTCCCCGGGCTTTTAAAAACAATGAAGATAAAAAAGGAAAATATGAAAAAAGCGGTAGAAGATAGCTTTATTGATGCCACTTACTATGCGGAATACCTGGTTAAAAAAGGGGTGCCCTTTCGACATGCCCACGAAGTGGTAGGGAAAATGGTGTCCTACTGCATCAAAAAGAATAAAAAATTGAGGGATTTAAATGTATTGGAATTAAAAAATTTCTCCAGCCTTTTTGAAGAAGATGTGAAGGATGAAAATAAAGGGTTTTCAATTAAATAAAATTATTCACGGTGAGAGGGAATAGAAAAGCGGGGGCTAACCTTAGATGTGCCCCCGTTATATTTTATTTTAATGTTTCCAGATAATAGATTTAAATTTCTTGACCTGTTCAGTAATTGCCCTTTCTGCAGGCAACCTTTCCATTGAAGAGGCTCCGAAAAAGCCCACAACATTTTTTGTTTTAGAAAGAACATACTGAGCATCTTCTGGTTCTGCTATTGGGCCACCATGGCAAAGGACCATAACTTCAGGATTTATTGCTTTTGCTGCGTCGCAGATTTCCTGTATTCTTTCGACGGATTCATCAAGGGTTAAAGCAGTTTTTGCACCTATGGTACCGCTGGTGGTAAGTCCCATGTGAGCAACTATTACATCAGCGCCGGCTTCAGTCATCTTCTTTGCATCTTCTGGTGTAAATACATACGGGCAGGTCAATAAATCCATTTCATGGGCAAGGGCAATCATTTCCACTTCCAAGTCATATCCCATACCCGTCTCTTCCAGGTTTTGCCTGAACTTTCCATCAAAAAGCCCTACTGTCGGAAAGTTTTGAACTCCTGTAAAGCCCGCTTCTTTTATTTCTTTTAAGAAAATCTTCATTACTCTAAAGGGATCAGTCCCGCAAACACCGGCAAGGACAGGGGTATTTTTTACTATTGGTAGAACTTCCCTGCCCATTTCCATAACAATAGCATTAGCGTCGCCATAGGGTAATAGTCCTGCTAATGAGCCCCTTCCTGCCATTCTGTACCTTCCGGAGTTATAAATTATGATTAAATCAACTCCACCTGCTTCTGCGCATTTTGCCGATATTCCGGTGCCTGCTCCTGCACCAATGATTGGTTTCCCATCAGCTATTTGCTTTTTTAATCTTTCTAAAGCTTCCTTTCTTGTCATTTATTTATTCCCCTCCCATTTTTTTATTAATTCTAACAATTTATTTGCAACAAACTCTGCATATTCGGGGTCGTTGATATGTAAATCAAGTTCTATAAATTCTACAGGTGGTTTTACATTTTCCTTTAATGCTTCAAAAAGGGCTTTATCGGCTTCTGGATCGTAAAAGGGTTTTCCTTCAGCATCAATGGCAGAGACCCCTTTTTTAGGGATTATTACTGCTGTTGGGCCTTTTGCTTCACTTACTTTTTTGCCGATAATTTCTCCTAATTTTTTTGATTCTTCCGGAGTGGTTCTCATTAAAGTTACTGTGGGATTATGTTTGTAGAGGTTTCGATTTTTATAGTGTGCCGGTACTGTGTCTATAGGACCGAAGTTGCACATATCGAGGGCTCCTGGACATATAACTTGAGGTATCCCTTTCTTTGCGGCGGCCTCCAATCTATGAGGCCCTGCTGATAGCACACCACCACAGAGCTCGTCTACCCACTCGGTAGTGGTAATATCTGCTACTGCAGTAATTATACCGTCTTCTATTAGACTTTCCATTGCCTGTCCACCTGTACCTGTGGCGTGGAATACCAGCACTTCATAGCCGTTTTTTTCTAAGATTTCTCTTACCTTAGTTACGCAAGGTGTGGTTACGCCGAACATCGTAGCGCCAATAATAGGCTTTTCATTTTCAGCATTCACCTTTGCATTTACCATTCCACAAATTGCGCCAGCTGCATTTGCAATTATTTGTTTTGAAAGTCTGTTTAATCCGGAAATATCTACAATAGAGTACATCATTGTAATATCCTTTGTGCCTACATAAGGCCTTGTGTCACCAGATGCAAGGGTTGATACCATTACCTTAGGAAAACCAGCAGGGAGCTGTTTCATTGCCGCTGTTGCTATTGATGTACCTGCGGAGCCACCTAAGGAGACAATTCCGTCTATCTTTCCTTCTTCATATAATTTTTTGACAATTATTGAGGCTCCGTTTGCCATAGCCGTTACTGATTCTCCTCTATCTTTTTTTTCAAGGAGTTTGTTAAGTTCGACTCCAGCTGCTTTTGCAACCTCATCCCTTTTAATGTCAGGTTCAAAATAAGGGGGTTCTAAAATTCCTGCATCGATAACAATGGTTTTGCATCCGAATTCTTCCACCTTTTCCTTTAAGTATTTAAATTCGGCTCCCTTTGTATCAAGAGTACCTAAGATGGCTACAACTTTACCCAAAAAAATCACCTCCTGAAAAGTAATTTTATCTACAGGAGGAAGCAAACTTTATGCCAATGGATTTTTATTTTAGCTTTAAAGGAATAGTCTCACTTTTTGTGAAAGTAGATTCACAGCAAAGTGTGCAAGTTGTAAACTTTAATGTTACAAATTAAAGGGGGCTTTATCACATCCCATTTTTTTTAACTTGTTGTAGAGGGTGCGCCTGCTTATTCCCAACTTTTTTGCAGCTTTTGTTTTGTTAAAATTACATTGTTTTAAAACTTCAATTAATATTTTACTTTCAATTTCATATTCAGAATGGGTTTTAAAAAGATTGCTTTGGGTTTCCTTTTCATATTCGTTTTGCTGCAATAATTTTTCCTTTAAAAGGTTTGCGGCTTTATCGTTAAAGGAGAGCATTTTTTCGTTTGAAAATACCAAAAGGGTGTGAATGAAGTTTTCCAGTTCTCGAACATTACCCGGCCAATTATAAAATTTAAGGTTTTTAATCAAGTTAGGGTCTATTTTTGGTATGGGTTTGTTATGCTTTTTACAGTAGCGCTTTACTATTTCTTCGACAATTTCGGGAAGGTCTTCCAAATGCATTCTCAGGGGTGGCATATTAATATTAATGACATTTAGCCGCCAAAAAAGGTCTTCACGGAATCTTCCTTCTTTTACAAGTTTAGATAGGTCCTTATTGGTACAGGCTATTATTCTAACATCTACTTTGATTAACTTCTCCCCGCCTATACGGTAAAATTCTTGATTTTCAATAACCCTTAAAAGTTTTGCCTGGAGGTTTAACGGGATCTCACCTATTTCATCTAAAACAAGGGTTCCTCCGTCGGCAAGCTCAAATTTGCCAATATGTTTTTTGATAGCTCCAGTAAAGGCGCCGGCTTCATGACCGAAAAGCTCACTTTCCAGCAGATTTTCAGGTAGGTTTGCGCAATTTATTTTAATAAGGGGTTTATTTTTTCTCAAGCTTAGTTCATGAATAGCTTCTGAAACCAGTTCCTTTCCTGTACCGCTTTCACCTGTTACCAGCACGGTAATATCACTTGGTGCCACCTTCATTATTATTTCATAAATATTTTGCATAGACTGAGAACTTCCAACCAGTTTTCCCAGCCTTGTAATTTCCTGTTGACTTATTCCCTTTAAAAGGTGAGTTACACTGGATATGGTTTCTCTTACATAATTGCTATCTATAGCCGAACCTCCTATGTAGCCGTGAACATTTGCCCCTCTAAGTTTTATTTCTCTTAAAAAATTCCTTATACTTTCCGGATAGCCTAAGGGACCACCGTATACCATTAATATTTTATCATTTAGTTTACTGTTAATTCTTTTGTAAATATTGCAGTAGATTTTTACGGCTTCTTCCAGGGGCATAAAGGTTTTTATATTACCTTCTCCTCCGCTTGTAAATCCAAAATGAACACAGATAACATCGGCATTTGCTTCGAGCATTTTTACTGTCTCAATTTCGTTTTGGACAAATGCCACTGTAAATATATTCATTTCACTAGCAAGTTTAATTAATTTTACTTCATTGTCAAAACCAAATCCCTGTTCTTCAGCAATTAACCTGAAATTTCCATTGATTATACACATAGTGGGATAGTTAACTATTCCGTTGAAATTGTAGTTTTTTATTATCTCCAAAAGTTCTCTATGAGAGTATTTTGGGTCTGTTGCACATAGTCCTGCTATAACAGGGATATTTTTAACTTTTGGTATGATTTCATTTACACCAAAATTTATTACCATGTCGTTGGCATTAGCATAAGGAAGGTAACCTGCGAGGGAAGGAACTCCTGCCATTCGGAATCTGCCGGAATTAAACAAAAATAACAGATCTGCTCCTCCTTCTTCGGCATATTTTGCGGCAAAACCGCTTCCTACCCCCGCTCCTATAATCAACCTTCCTTGTTTTATAATATCCCTTAATTTTTGCTTTATTTTTTCTCTTTCAAGAGAATCCATAAATTAAAGACACCTCTTAAATTGTATACTTTTATAAATATTTCTATAAATTATTGAAAAGTCCTTTTTATCCTTTCTTTTTTGCAATTATATAGTATTTGCTGTTATGTCCGCCATGGGGCTGGAAGTCAAAATTCTTATTCCTTAGGTTTTCTATTACTGCATCTGCCTGATGGGCATCAGCAGCTTCTAAGAGTATAATAATTTCTTGACCGGGCTCTAATTTTTCCAGGGTTTTGTTTAAATTTTGTATGTCATGGGAATTTATTTCCTTACCGATATTAAGATATATTTCTTTCATAAGCATCCTCCTTCAAATATATTTTTCATTTTTTAGTTTCCCTAAGAACACAAAACAATATAAGGGTGAATAAAAAAACCTTCATAAGTATGTGTGCCACTTATGAAGGTTTTTATCTTAAATCCATTAAATATTTTTTACGCTTAGATCTACAGCTTCCTGAGTTCTGGGGGTTTTTACCCATACCTTAGGTTGTTTATTTAAAGCCCTAAGGATAAGTGCGGATGTATAAGGTAGAGGCAACAGGAATCCCGCCAGTGGAAGGAATAATAACTGCAATAGGGCCGTGAAAGTATGAAGTTTACTCCTGGTCTTCATAAATTTAAGGTATTTTATGTAAAGGTAGTAGGTGAATCCAAAGTAAATAAAAACGAAAGATCTCAGGGTCCATTCAAGAGGTGCCGGGAGAAAAACTGGTTTTATAAGACCTTTCAAACTCAGAATCAAAACCGCTACGGGAATTAATACTGCCAGCTGATAGAGAGTCCATTCTACTTCTCCTTTAAGCAGGAGATTTTTTATTATAGCCTTTTTCTTTTGCAAATCATAATTATTGACTTTGCGGAATTTTTCGATTACCTGAATGTGCCCTGAAGCCCATCTCAGCCTCTGCCTGAAAAAGGATTTATAATTTTCAGGAGTTTGCTCGGTACTGACGTAAGGGAAATATTCGGGCCAGGCATCCTTTTCCAAATAGGCCCGGACACCTATTTCCAGGTCTTCGGTAAGGGCATTATAATCAAAACCACCTATTTCTTTTAAAAGCTTTGATTCGATAAAAAGATTTGTCCCTCCTACGAAGGGAAGCTGCCTCATTAGAACCGGCATATACCATTCATGAGCTAAGGCTTGATAGAGGGAAGCAATTTTTGTAATAGGGCTCAGGAAAAAGAAATTTCTTACCTGGAAAACCGGCCCCTGCCATATTAAATTTTTCCGGTCGGAGGACAACCAGCGATAAGCTATATATAAAAGCACGTCTTTTTCCGGATGACTTTCCGCATCGTAAAATCCGCAAATATCCGAATTTTTATCTATGAACGATAAACCGTAGTTTAAAGCTCTGCCTTTCGTGGAAGGAACGGACTTTCCGATGCACATACCCTGATAAAAACCATCAAAGTCGTAAGGCACCATTACGTGTTTTAATATAGGAGCATTTTTTCTCTTTTTAAATTCCTCAATTTTTTGTTCAACTACTTGCTGGGTAGTCACCGCAGTTCCTTTTTCCAGCTCTTTTTCATCGGTTATCACGATTATTTCCAGCAGGTTGTGAGGATAATTTAATTTTGCCAGGTTTTCAATGGTCTGACCTATTACCTGGGCTTCCTCTCTTGCGGGGACTAAAATTGAAAACATGGGGATTTTTTTATTTTTTTCTCTGGCTATTCTTTTCAGGTCTAACAAACTGAGGGGTCTTCTCCTGGACCAGTAGTATTTATTGGAGTAGTTCATCCAGAAAAAATACCTTAAAAAGAGGACGAAGAAGAATAAGTACAGAAAAACCGCTATAATATATATTATCTGTGGGAGTTCCATTTTATCCCCCTCTTTTTATAAATGTTTTTAATATCGTGCCAAAAATATTAATAAGCACTATTAAAGATTATATACCTCTATTATTCTAATTTAAAGCACGTATATGGGCGGTTTTGCTTCTATTTTTTTCAAATTGAGTCTAAAAACCATCCTTAGGGAATTTTTTCATTAATAATTATTAAATATTGAAAAATAATGGGAATTTTCCCGTTACACATTTATATTTTGTGTATTTTTTGATAGGATATTTAAGTAAATAATTATTATAAGGGTGCGTGAATTATGTTTTTTATGCAAAACAGTGCTCTCTGGCTCTTTCTTATATCCTTTATAGAAGCATCTTTTTTCCCCGTTCCGCCCGACCTGGTATTAATTCCCCTCTGTTTAAAGCATACCGAAAAATATTTATTTTATGCTTTTATCGCTTCAATTGCTTCCGCGATGGGAGGGCTCTTCGGTTATTTTTTGGGGGTCAGGGCGGGAAGAAGCCTTTTGAACAAATTTATAAATAACTCAAGATTAAAGCTAATTGAAGATTATTTTAAAAAATACGGAGCCTGGGCTGTAGCTATTGCGGGTTTTACACCAATACCCTATAAAGTTTTTACTATTGCCTCAGGTATTTTCAGGATGGACATTTTTACCTTTTTTATTGCTTCTTTTTTTAGCAGGGGCGCCCGGTTTTTTTTAGAGGCTTTAATTGTACGTTTTTTTGGAGAAAAGGCGGAGCTTTTAATTAATAAATATTTGGGTCCGGGGTCATTTGCTTTAATAGGAATTATTTTTGTTGTTTACTATATTATTTTAAAAAGCAGTTTTTTTGTGAGGGCAAAAATTTGGATTTTACCGTTTTATAAAAAAATTAAGTTTGCTGTTTCCTTATTTCTCGAGAAATTTGGAGAATTCGGTGTTTATGTCATTGCCGGAGTAAGTTACAGCTCCGTTGCTGCGTTAGTTTTTTTGAAAATTGTTGACGGATTAAAGGAAAAGGAACTGGACTTAATCGATGGTGCAATTGTTAAATTCATTCTCTCGCACTTTAAAACGCCACTGATGGATATAATCACCGGAAATTTTATAGAAGTTGTGGAATCGCCGGTAACGGTAATAACTGTTTTTATAATATCCACCGGTTTTGTTTTTTATATTTATAAAAAATTGATCTATTTATTTCTGACTTTTGCTTCTTTTTCGGGGGCCGTAGTGATTCAGTTGGTACTAAAAAATGAGATTCAAAGATTAAGGCCCGTTCCGGAAATTCCCATGGGTTTGTTTTTTAAATACGGTTTTCCCAGCGGATCGGTTCTGGTTTTTACCTCCTTTATAGGATATGCAGTTTTTTTGACTGTAAAAATTTTAGATAAAAAAACCAAAAAATATGCTATAATTTTTATTGATTTATTGCTCACTGCTTTTATCGGTTTTTGCAGGGTATATAATATGTTGAATTACCCTTCGGATGTCTTTGCGGGATTTTTGATAGGGGGGATTTGGCTTTCGGCTTTGATAATTATTACCCTGGCATTTGAGAATTATTTCAGGATCAGGAGGGGTTGAAGGATGTGCAACACAGGAAAGAGTAACTTGAAAAAACTGATGACTATCTTTACGGTGGTTTTTCTCCTGTTGTTTATAGCAGCGGGCTGCGGTATGAAAAAAAACACGCCTCAGTCTCAGGAAGAAAAGGTACCGGTCAAAGTTCTGGATTTAAAAGCCCTAACCGTATCGGAGTTTCAAGAATTTCCCGCACTTTTGGAAGCTGAGGGCCAAATAGCATTAGTTTCTAAAATGTCGGGCAAGGTGGAAAAGGTCCTGGTGAAAGAAGGACAGGAAGTAAAAAAAGGCGATGCCCTGATAAGATTGGAAACAAAAGATGTAATGAATCAGGTTAATCAGGCTAAAGCAGCCTACGACCTTGCTTTATCCAACTATTCCAGAATAAAAAACAGCCAGTCCGTCCAGGAAGTGGAAAGATTGGAATCCGCGGTTACTCAGGCGGAGTTAAATTACAATAATGTGCTGAATAATTACGAGAAGATGAAAAATCTGTATGAGCAGGGAGCAATATCCAAACAGCAATTCGAAAATGTGGAATTGCAATATAAAATTGCTAAGGAGCAATTGGAATCTGCAAAAACACAACTGTCTTTAACAAAGGAGAAGGCCATACCCGATATGATAGAAGGGGCGAAAGCCCAGCTTGATCAAGCAAAGGCTGCTTTGGACACCGCCATGAGCGCTCTGGAAAACACGGTAATCACCGCACCGGCGGACGGAACGGTGGGTTCGATTAACGTGAAAGAAGGGCAATTTGTGGGAGCGGGGACGGTAGTAGCGGCGCTGGGTAATATTAAAGCCCTGGAAGTGAAGGTATATTTGCCCGAAAATAAGGTAAATGCTGTAAAACCGAAGGATAAGGCCGTGATAAAGGTGGATGCTGCGGGTTATTCCGGGGAAGGAGAAATAGCCGATGTGGGGGTCTACAAGGATCCGAAAACTCAAACGTATCCCGTGAAAGTGATAGTCAATAATGATAAAGGGCTTTTAAAACCGGGTATGCTGGCCAAGGTGGGAATAAAGGTAAAGGAACTGGAAGGTCTTTTTGTACCGGAAAATGCTGTGGTATCTTTTGGTCAGGATAAAGCGGTGTTTGTGGTATCGGATAATACCGCGTACTTGCGGAAGGTCAAGGTAGGGGATACCCTTTCGGGTTACGTTCAGTTGCTGGAAGGGGTTAAAGAGGGAGAAAAGGTGGTAGTGGAAGGTCAGGATTACCTGGAGGACAAAGATAAAGTAGAAATAATAAGCGGGAGTGAAAAATAATGAGCTTTGCATCCTTTTCCATAAAGCGCCCGGTAACCATGCTCATGATAATTCTCGTTATACTGGTGCTGGGTTTTGTATCTCTAACAAGACTGGGAATTGACCTTCTGCCCAATTTTTCTTTCCCCATCGCGGTTGTGGTAACCGAGTACAGCGATGCCGGACCTCAAGAAGTAGAAAATATGGTGACCAAACCTTTGGAACAAATAATTGCTACAGTAAAAAACGTAAAAAGTATTAGTTCGATTTCCAATGAGGGTTATTCCACCGTAATAGTGCAATTTAACTGGGGCACCAACATGGACTTTGCCACCCTCGACTTAAGGGAAAAAATCGATATGGTAAAAGCTTATCTTCCATCGGGGGTTAAAAGCCCTCAAATTTTTAAATTTGACCCTTCCATGCTTCCGGTAATGGAAGTGGCGGTATACGGGATGGATGATATTTCCCAGCTAAAAAAATATGCTGAAGATGAAATAAAACCAAAACTCCTCAGGGCTGAGGGGGTGGCCTCGGTAGACATTGTGGGGGGCACCGAGAGGGAAATCCATATAAAGGTTGATCCTTCAAAGCTCATTTTTTACGGAATTACCATGGATAATATTGCAAGAGCACTGCAGATGGAGAACCTGAACTTATCGGGAGGGTCCATCGCCTACGGAGACAGGGACTACCTTGTGAGAGTCCTTTCGGAATTCAAGAGTGTGTCGCAAATTGAAAATTTACCTATTACATTGCCATCGGGGATAACCATACCCCTTAAAGATATTGCCCGGGTAGAAGATACTCACAAGGATATTGCCACTATTTCCAAGTACAATGGAAAACCCAGCATTACTTTAGTTATTCAAAAACAGAGCGACTACAACACCGTCAAGGTTGCGGATAAGGTACAAAAAGAGCTGGATAATATAAAGAAAAGCGCCGGCGAAAATTTGTATTTTGTCCCCATTTTTGATCAGGCGGAATTTATAAAGAAAGCTATAAATAGAGTGGTGGGAAATGCCTACAGCGGGGCTTTGCTTGCGGTGCTAATAATATATTTATTCTTGGGGAATCTCCGTACAACTTTGATAATAGGTCTTTCTATTCCTATTTCCATAATTTCTACCTTTATACTCGTTTATTTCAACCATCTTACATTAAACATGATGTCCCTGGGAGGCTTAGCTCTCGGGGTAGGAATGCTGGTGGATAACTCCATAGTGGTTCTGGAGAATATTTTCAGGCACAGAGAGCGCGGGGAAGATAGTATCGCTTCTGCCATCAACGGTACAAATGAGGTCACCAATGCCATTGTGGCTTCTACATTGACCACTATTGCCGTATTTTTGCCGATTGTTTTTATACAGGGTATTACAGCTCAGCTTTTTAAAGAACTTGCACTTACGGTGACCTTTTCCCTTCTGGCATCCCTGGCGGTAGCCATTACTTTGGTGCCTCTTTTGTCATCCCGGTTGATGATTGCCGATAAAGGAAAGAAGATTACCATAATAGAAAGATTTTCCGTATTTTATGAAAAAGTAGAGAAAAGATACAGAAAATTACTGGCATGGGCTTTGAATAATAGGAAGAAAGTAGTAGCTACAGCTACCGTGCTTTTTATAGTAAGCCTTGCGTTAATACCGCTTGTTGGCACCGAATTTTTGCCCCAGTCGGACGCGGGGATGATCAATGTCAGCATCGAAATGCCCTACGGTACCAGACTGGAAAAAGTGGAGGAAACGGTAAATTTAGTGGTTGATAGAATAAAAAATATAAAGGAAATAGAAGGAATTTTAACGAATGTGGGAGTTTCAGGAAGCGGATCGGGAATGGGCTTTTCTACCACCAGTAAAAATGAAGCCCAGGTGAGCATAAAGCTTGTTCCTCTTTCTGAGAGAAAGAGAAAAAGCGCTCAGGTAGCCGATGAAATCAGGAGTATTTGCAGGACCATTCCGGGGGCAAAAATAACGGTAAGATCTGTTAGCACCTTTGATTTTTCGGGAGGCAATTTGTTAAAGCCCATTTCCATAGTTATCAAGGGGGACGACCTTAATAAATTGAAGGAAATTTCGGATAGGGTGGTAACTGCGGTAAGGTCTGTGGAAGGCACCCGGGAAGTGGAAAGCAGCCTGGATAAAGGAAGGCCGGAAATCCAGATTAAAGTGGATAAATTGAAGGTTGCCTTTTACGGCTTAAATTCAGCCCAGATTGCAAAAATAATTGAAAGCAATTTATCGGGCTTCACCGCTACTAAATATAAATATCAAGGGGAAGAGATAAACGTTGTTGTAAAAGCTGATGAGGATGTGGTATCGAGCATAGATAAATTAGAAAACCTTATCATACCGACTCCCTCCGGTGGCCTGGTGACATTGTCTCAGATAGCAGAAATTAAAAAAGAAAACGGCCCAGTGGCGATTAATCGTGAGGATCAGGTAAGGGCTGTTACGGTATCCGGGGCGATTTCCGGAAGACCTGTTGGTGTGGTAAACCGCGAAATAGAAGAAAAGTTAAAAACCATTCCCCTTCCGCCGGGATACGAGATAAAAATGGGGGGCGAGCAGGAGCAGTTAGTAGAAGCTTTTGCGGATCTAAGTTTTGCCCTGATTCTGGCCGTTCTCCTGGTGTATATGGTAATGGCAGCGCAGTTTGAATCTTTGTTCCAGCCCTTTATAATAATGTTTTCCGTGCCCTTGGCGGTCATCGGTGTGGTACTATCGCTGGTTTTAACGGGGAGGAATCTCAACGTCCCGGCCTTTATCGGTGTGATAATGCTCGGAGGAATTGTCGTAAATAATGCCATTGTTCTTATTGATTTTATCAATCAGCTGAGAGCAAGGGGATATTCCAGGACTGAAGCTATATTGGAAGCGGGTCCGATGAGATTAAGGCCGATTTTAATGACAACTCTTACCACGATCCTCGGGCTTTTCCCGTTAGCTCTGGGACTTGGGGAAGCGGGAGAGCTTCGGGCGCCTATGGCTACCGTTGTAATAGGTGGGCTTACGGTGTCTACAATGCTTACTCTTGTAGTAATACCTGTTGTGTACACCATTTTTGAAGACATAGGCCAGAGGATTAGGTTTTTCAGAAAAACCGATTAAGTCTAACGAAAGCGGGTGAAAGGCATGAATAAAAAGGGCTTTAAAAGGAAAATTGCGGCTACGATTTTAGTAATCTTTTTATCGGCTTTTATCTTATCCCCATCCATAAAAAGTCAGGAGGAGGAGCCACCTCTGGAAATTACCCTTGAGGATGCTTTAAAGCTGGCCCTGGAAAACAGCCGTCAAATAGAGCTTGCCCGGATTTCCATTGATAAGGCACAGCTTTTCAAGGATGTGGTGGAATTCAACGATAAAGAGGCTAAAAAGAGGGAAGAAGAACTTAAAAGTAATCCGCTGCTTTCTCAAAGCCTCGGTTCCCTGCCGGTGACGACCTCCGATTTTGATTACCAGTATCAGGTGGAACTTCAAAAAAGGCAGGCGGATTTCCAGCTTACGATGGCTCAACTTTCCCTGAATTACACCGAGAAAATGGTAAGGTACGGATTAATCGCATCATACTACAAAGCCCTGCTGGCACAAAAAAATTATGAAATTAAAAAAAGCAGTTTGAACAGGGCAGAGGAGATATTTAGAATTGCCGGGGAGAATTTTAAGCTGGGCGTGATTGCAAAAAAGGATTTAATGGATGCGGATTTAAAATTAGCCCAGGCGCAGTCGGAATTGAGAAATGCAGAAGTGGAGGAAGACAGGGCCTTTTTGGATTTAAAAAAGTTAATAAATGTTTCCTACGATAAAAGGGTAGTATTAAAAGATGAACTTATAAAGCCGGAAAAGGAAGAAGTAGAAAGTATAGAGCCGCTCGTATCTAAGGCGATGGAAAACCGGATGGATGTGGTGCAGGCCAAGAAAAACATGGAGATTGCGGGCTACGACTTTGATATGATTAAAAAGGTGTATCCCGAAAACACTTTTAAGTACAAGGAGAAGGAACTAAATTATAAAGAAGCCCGGATAAAATACGAGGATGCAAAAAGCAATGCGGAAAAGGAAGTAAGGAAGGTTTATCTTGAATTTCTCGCCGCCCGGGATAACTTAAAAACCTATGAAAAAGCCGTGGAACTGGCAAAGGAAGGCTACCGGCTTTCTCTCTTGAACTATAAAGAGGGGCTAATAAGAAGCGTTGACCTTACCCAGGCGGAAGAAGCTTTAAAGCAGGCCCAGCTTCAGGAAGCCTACGGAATTTTTCAGTATACAATCGCAAAACTCAACTTAGAAAACGTAATATATATTCCTTTAACAACTTCGGGCGGTAATTAAAGCGGGAAAAAATCCCGCTTTTTTTACCAGATAAAGGAGGATTTTAAAAAAAAACAAAGAATATATATCTAAGATAACTATTTCAAAATTTTAGAATATTTAAAAGGTGGGGGGTATTATGAAAAAGGGGAATGTTTTGGTGGTGGAGGACCAGAAGTACGTAAGGTCCCTTTTGGTGGATGCCCTGGATTTTTTCGGTTATTCACCCTTTGAAGCCAAAACCCCAAAGGAAGCCCTTTCCCTGGTAGAACAAAAAAGTGTAGACCTTTCCATAGTGGATTTTAACCTGCCGGAAATGGACGGCCTGAGGCTTGCGGAGGAGCTGTGGAGGATAAACCCGATAATCCCCGTTTTTTTAATTTCGGGAATGGAGGAAATTGGTGCAAAGATTAAGGAAAAAAGCCAGTATCTGAAGGGAAGTTTAAGGTTTATTGAAAAGCCTATTGATCTTGTAATTTTAAAGCATTATTTGGACGGGGCAATGAGGTGTGCATCTTAAAAAGACAGGAAGGAAGAAAGTGGAATGAATTTGGACAGGCCTCACAAAATAATCATAAAAAATAAGATTAACGAAACGGATTACAGTACGTATATTTTCAATGTCACGCCTTACTGCTTAAAAATAGATGAAATAGGGAAAAACTTTCTGATACATATAGAAGAGGAAGATGACGTTTCAAAAAATAATTTTTTTTCCACCCTTATGCATGAAGTCAAAAACCCCATAACCGCTATAAAGGGATATTTAAAGCTTTTAGAACTCAGCCTGGATGAAACGGATGGCAGGAGAAAATTCATTTATAACTCCCTGCAGGAGCTGGAACGGATTGAGGGGCTGGCAAAGGATATTCTATTAATCTATAAATCCATAAATTGTAATATACAAAAAATCAACCTTAAAGAGGTATTAGAACAGATCTTTGATTTTTACGAAGCTGAAATGAAAAAGAGAAATATAGATTACACCCTGTGCCTGAGCGATGATGTAAATGTAATGGGTGATAGAAATCTTTTAAATATCCTTTTTGCGAATTTATTATTAAACGCGATGGATGCTGTTAAAGAAAAGGGATTTATAGCTGTAAGGTCTACTCCTCTTGAAAACCGCGTTCTGGTGGAATTTGAGGATAACGGGGAAGGTATGGACGAATACATCAAAAGCCAGCTTTTTACTCCTTTTTTTACTACCAAAGAAAAGGGAACGGGTCTTGGGCTTTACCTTTGCAAAAAGATAGTGGAAAACCACGGGGGTGTTATTTACTTTAATTCGGAAAAAGGAAAGGGTACGGTATTTTATATTGAATTACCCTTTGTCAATGAATCTTAAAAAGGATAAATAAAAACCGCTTGGAATTCTAAAAAAGGATCGAGCGGTTTTTTAAATGACATTTGAAGTATTCAAATAAAAGCCTTATACTATAAATATACATACAAGGAATACCTTTTTTGATGGAGGGATATTTTTGCAGATAGAAAATTTAGAAGATTTAACCCTGAGTCAGTTACAGGAGATTGCAAAGGAATTGAAGATTCCGGGCTATTATAAGTTCAGAAAGGCCGAGTTAATAGAAAAAGTTTACGAAGAGATCGGGAAGAAAGAAAAAGAAGGTAATGAAATACAAAATCCAAAAGAAAAAGCAGGGTTAAACAAAGTTGAAAGTGCAGGCACCATGGATAATAAATCAATTGATGTAAAGGAAATTAATAACGTATATTTTAATGAGGCTTCAGCAGTAATCAAAAAAGATGAAATCGAGTATTTCGGCGAGGGCGTGCTGGAAGTAATGCCCGACGGCTACGGATTTTTGAGGGGCAAGAATTTATTACCTTCGGAAGAGGATATCTACATTTCTCCTTCCCAGATAAGAAAGTTCCATCTGAAAACGGGAGATTTGGTAAGCGGCAAGGTAAGGCTGCCCAAGGAAGGCGAAAAGTACAGGGCGCTTTTACAGGTGAGAGCCGTAAACGGTCTTTCACCCGAACATGCCATTTCGAGAAAGGAATTCGACCTTCTCACACCTATTTTTCCTCAGCCCCGTTTTAAATTGGAATACGACCCTTCGGATATGCCCACCAGGATAATAGATATTATAGCCCCCATAGGCAAAGGACAAAGGGCGCTTATAGTTTCACCTCCCAAAGCGGGTAAGACAATGATGCTGAAAAAGATTGCCAATAGCCTTTCCGTGAATCATCCCGAGGTAGAGCTGATCGTGCTTCTTATTGATGAAAGGCCCGAAGAGGTTACGGACATGAAGCGGTCGGTGAAAGGGGAGGTAATAAGCTCCACCTTTGACGAACTGCCCGAGAACCATATAAGGGTTGCGGACATGGTACTGGAAAGGGCTCAAAGGCTTGTTGAAAGCAAAAAGGATGTGGTCATTCTTTTAGACAGTATTACAAGGCTTGCAAGAGCTAATAACCTGGTGGTTCCTCCAACGGGCAGGACCCTTTCGGGGGGGCTTGATACCGCCGCTCTCCACAAGCCCAAGAGGTTTTTCGGAGCGGCACGAAACATTGAAGAAGGAGGCAGCCTAACAATTATTGCTACAGCCCTTGTAGAAACCGGGAGCAGGATGGACGATGTAATATACGAGGAATTCAAAGGTACAGGAAACATGGAGGTCCACCTCGACAGAAGGCTTGCGGAGAGAAGAATATACCCTGCCATAGACATAAAAAAATCCGGCACGCGCCGGGAAGAACTTTTATTTTCAAAAGACGAGCTGGAGGCCATATGGATTCTAAGAAAAGCCCTGGCCAATTACGATACGGTGGAAGCGGCCTCCCTATTGATAAACCGTCTGAAAAAAACAAAAACCAACCTGGAATTCCTGCAGAATATCGCCTCTTTCGTAAGCGAAATGGGATCGGAAAGGTAAAATTAATTTACTATATAACCTTTGGCTTTCAATTTTTCTATGTGCTGCCGGATTTTTTCATTGGTGTCTATGTTATAATTTTCTTCCAGAACGAACATCATGGAGACGGCTACCTGCGCCACGTCTAAAAGTTCTCGGGCTATTCTGTCAATAACTTCTTTTTCTTCCATCGTGACCTTCTCGCCGCTTTGACCCCGGAATTTTCCTATTGCCTGGGCCAGCTCTCCCGCCTCTTCCATCAACTTTAATGCCGTGGATTCTAAGGTGGGTTTTAAGCCGTTAAGTTTTGGCAAACTTATTACCTTATAGGGGTTTTTATCATTTCCGTTCATAAATTCACCTCGTTTTGAGCCTTTTTATCAAACCATTTCGATGCGGCATAGGTAAGCAAAGCTGCTGCAATGAGCCTTACGGATAAAATTAAAAAACCATTGGCACCGATGGCAGCGATAATGGCGGTATCCTCGAAGATGGCATGGGCGCAAATCAAAAAATAGGTCACCAGGTATAAATCTTTTTTCGGCAGGGAAAATTCCTTGGATGCCCTGAAAATAACTCCCGCTCCGTAAGATATTCCTATTATTACTCCTATTACCAAAGGAAAACCCGATTCCTTCTTCATGCCGTATACCCTTACAAGGGGCGAAAAAAGTTCGGCTATCCTGTCTATTATTCCTATGTCCTTTAGAATTTCTAAAAACATCATTATTGGGATGACGATTATTGCTATCTGCTTTACCGAAGACAGGGAACCGAGGAAGGCTTCTTTTAAAATTTTTGAAATAAAAAACATTAAACCACCTTCTTTTATATTCATTTTAAAATAATATTCATTTTAAAAAAAGGTTAAACAATATTCCCGAAGCTATGGCAAGACTTGCCCGGACAAGGATTACGTTTAGAGGTGAAAGCCCTATTTTCCTTGCCAGGGCGGTTTCCACCGGCAGGCTATGGCAGAAGGACAGCATTATTCCCAGAATGGTTATCTCCTTTGGTGTTAAGGAAAGGGATACCATTGCGCCGATAGCGGCGTATAAATTTACCAGGTTTCCCAGAACCAGTGCAATTGCGGCTTTACCGGGAAGTCCAAAAATACCCATTAATGGTGAAAAAATACTGGTAATAAAATTCATCAATGGGGTATACTTTAAAAAAGTGACAATAAAGTAAATCGGGACAACTATCCTGGCAAGCTGCCATGTAACTTCTAATCCGGAAAAAAATCCGCGCTTTATAGTGGTGGCGTCAAGTTTACCCCTGTAGATATTCATGGCAATATCCTCCCGAAAAACAGTATTCTAAGCATAAATTTAAATAGGTTTAAATCATTTCAATTATATCGTACGGCCGGTTTTTTAAAAAGTGTTGAGCAAAAAACCTTTGCATAAGTTAAGGTAATTGTGGTAAAATATACGAGGAAAATTTTAGAAGGAGGTATTATCCTTGAAGGTATTTGTTGATCAAGATTTATGCATAAGCTGCGGGCTTTGCATCGATACCTGCCCGGAAGTTTACAGCTGGAATGATGACGGCAAAGCTCAGGCAATTGATTCGGAAGTACCTGCTGATTTAGAAGATGAAGCAAGAGAAGCATTGGAAAATTGCCCATCAGAGGCTATAAAGGAAGAGTAATTCGGAAAAAGTAAAGAAAAATAGCAAAAGGCCAGGTGATTTAGCCTGGCTTTTTGCTTTGTAACGAACTATTTTGACCTTACTTTTATTTAAATTTATTACTAAGTTTTTTTGCATCAAATTCTAAGTCAATTTTTATGCAATATTCAAATAAAAAAGGTTTCAATATAAAAAGTTTTTTAAAAAGCAAAGAGGAATATCCTTATGAATGTCGTATATATATTATATCACAACATAAAACTGAATTTCACAATATAAAACAAAGGGGTGATTTTTTTGGATAAGTGGGATGTTATTAAAAGAATTATTGATACAGGAATAGTGGCCGTGGTACGGGCGGAAAGTCCGGAACAGGCAGTAAAAATTGCCCAAGCGGTTAAGGCGGGCGGAATAGATGCCATAGAAATCACCATGACCGTCCCGGGAGCAATAGATGTAATAAAGGAAATGAAAAAAGCTTATCCGAATAACGAGATATTAATAGGGGCGGGTACGGTTTTGGATGCAGAGACAGCGAGACTTGCAATGCTTGCAGGTGCGGAGTTTTTCGTTAGCCCATACTTTAACCCCGATATGGTTAAATTGTGCAACCGCTACAGAAAGGTCACCATGCCGGGGGCGATGTCTATTAAAGAGATTGTAGAAGTTATGGAGTCCGGCGCGGATTTTGTGAAATTATTTCCGGGAAGCGCATTCGGGCCATCCATGGTAAAGGCCGTATTGGGGCCCCTGCCCTATGCTCAAATAATTCCTACCGGGGGCGTTAGCCTTGAGAATGCTGGGGAATGGATAAAAGCAGGTTGTCCTGCAGTGGGGGTCGGAGGAGAGCTTACGAAAGGGGCTAAAACCGGCAATTACAAAGAAGTGGAGGAGACCGCAAGGAAATTTGTGGAAGCCGTGAAAAAGGCGAAAGGGAAAATCTAAAATTAAATAAAATTTGGAGGGGATATAATGGCAAATAAGGTGGTTACTTTTGGCGAAATTATGTTGAGATTGACACCGCCTAATTATTTAAGGTTTGTGCAGGCGGAGTCCTTCGATGTTACCTATGGTGGCGGTGAGGCAAATGTTGCGGTGAGTTTGGCCAATTTCGGCGAGGATGCTTATTTTGTAACCAAAGTTCCCGATAACCCGATCGGGCAGGCTGCTATTAATCATCTAAGGAGGTACGGGGTTAAAACCGATTATATTTTAAAGGGAGGAGAAAGGCTGGGAATATATTTTAATGAGATAGGGGCATCTCAGAGGCCTTCGGTAGTTGTTTACGACAGGAGTCACTCCTCCATTTCTGAGGCAAAGCCCGAGGAATTTGACTGGGATAAAATTTTTGAAGGTGCAAAATGGTTTCACTTCACCGGTATTACGCCGGCACTTTCGGATAATATGGCTCAGGCCTGTTTGGATGCCGTAAAAAAGGCAAAGGGAAAGGGCATCACGGTAAGCTGCGATTTGAACTATAGAAAAAAGCTGTGGTCAAAGGAAAAAGCAAACAAAGTTATGTCCGAACTTATAAAGTATGTCGATTATGCCATCGGAAACGAAGAGGACGCTGAAATGGTTTTTGGTATAAAAGCTTCTTCCTCGGATGTTACTAAAGGTGAACTAAACGAAGAAGGTTATAAAGAGGTGGCGAAGGAGCTTCTTGAGAGGTTTTCCCTGAAAGGCGTTGCCATAACACTGCGCGAGAGTTTTTCAGCATTTGACAACGGATGGTCAGCCCTTTATTATGATGGGGAGGATTATTACAGATCCAGGAGATATATGATACACATAATTGACCGGGTAGGCGGAGGAGATTCCTTTGCAGGAGGGCTTATTTACGCATTGCTGAATAACTATTCTCCGAAAGATGCGGTGGAATTTGCCGTTGCAGCCTCCTGCTTGAAACACACCGTAGTGGGAGACTTTAACCATGTTACTTTAAATGAAGTTACCGCTTTGATGAAGGGCGATGCTTCGGGAAGGGTTCAAAGATAAAAAGAATAGGGGTATTATATGGATAAAGAGCTAAGGATTCAGTCGCTGGAGAGGGCGTTTAAAATTTTAGAAATATTATCGGAAGGAAAAGAGGGTCTGGGCGTAACTGAAATTTCCAGGATAACCTCCCTTCATAAGAGCACTGTACACAGGTTTTTAAGGAATCTGGAAATCCTAAATTACGTCGAAAAGGACGAGAAGACGGATAAATATAAGCTGGGGATAAAAATCCTTCAGTTAGCTGGAAGATTCCTCGATCACATGGATATTCGAGAACAGGCCAAGGATTCCATTAAGGAGTTAGCGGATATTACGGGGGAAACGGTACATCTCGTGGTATACAACAAAAAGGAAGCGGTTTATATAGATAAGATCGACAGCAAAAAAACCATCAGGATGCACTCCCAGATAGGGAAAACCATTCCAATGCATGCTTCGGCGGTAGGTAAAGCAATTCTGTCGCATCTTTCGGACGAAGAAAAGGAGAAAATAATAAAAAGGGGATTACCTGCCTTTACACCGAACACCCTGGTGGACCCCGAAAGGTTGAGGGAAGAACTGGAAGAAGTAAGAAGAATGGGTTTTGCCTTTGACAATGAAGAGAATGAAGAAGGAATAAGGTGTATAGCCGCTCCAATATTTGATTATACCGGAAGCGTCGTAGCTGCGGTGAGCATTTCGGGACCTAAATTTTCCATTACCCGGGACAGGATCGAGGAACTTTCAAAGCTTGTTAAAAACTGTGCGGAAAAGATTTCCGAAAAATTAGGTTTTACTAAAAAAAAGCAGTAGCAAAAAGCTACTGCTTTTTTTAATAGAGTTTAAGCGCTTGTTTTTGACGGTGTTTTTCAAAGGCAAGTTCTATAAGCCTTTCTATAAGTTCCTTATAGGGAATCCCGGAAATTTCCCATAATTTGGGATACATGCTAATTTTGGTGAATCCGGGGATGGTATTTAATTCATTGATATAAAATATTCCATCCAATTTGCTGTAAAGGAAATCCACCCGGGCCATGCCCGAGCAATCCAAAGCCTTGAAAGCCTTTACCGCAAGGCTCATTACCTTTTCAGTTTCTTCTTTTGCTAAAGGAGCGGGAATTAATAGTTTTGATTTGCCACCGTCGAAGTACTTTGCCGTATAATCGTAAAACTCATTGCTGGGTATAATTTCCCCCGGTAAAGAGGCAACCGGGTCCTCGTTTCCCAGCACCGAAACTTCGATTTCCCTTGCAGGGATAAACTTTTCTACGATAATTTTGGTATCGTATTCGCCGGCTAAAAAGAGGGCGTCCTTTAATTGATCGCTGTTGTAGGCTTTTGTAATACCGATACTTGAACCCAGATTGGCAGGTTTTACGAAGCAGGGAAATCCAAGGGCTTCTTCTACTTCCCTGACAATTGTGTTTAGTGTTAAAGGCAGGTCTTTTTTGTAGTAAACCTTAAAGTCCGCTACCGGAAGCCCTTCATGTTTTAATATTTTTTTAGTAAATACCTTATCCATGCAAAGGGCAGAAGAAGTGACTCCACAGCTAACGTAAGGTACATTCATAAGCTCAAAAATGCTCTGTATTGTGCCATCCTCTCCCCTGGGACCGTGAAGGACGGGGAAAAACACGTCTACGGGGTAACGGGTTTCAACGCCGTTATCCAGCGTTATCAGAAATTTGCGTTCGGGGTCGGGTGAAATAAAAGCCGGTACGGACTTTTCAACCCATTCACCGTTTTCAATGTTTTCTACTTCTCCAAAATAAAGATGCCATTTTCCTTCTTTGGTAATACCGATTTTCAAAATGTCGAACTTCTCTTTATCTATAACTTTTATTATAGAGCTTGCGGACATCAGAGAAATTTCATGCTCTGCTGATTCCCCGCCAAAAATAATCCCAACCCTAATTTTTTCCATTCAGATTCTCCCCTTTACCATCGCTTTATATATAATATTTATTACTTTATGACTAAATTATAATACTTTGAGAGAATTTTTTTATGCATTTTGTAAAAAAAATTATCAATTTCATAATTTACTAATTTAACAAATTAAAGTATAATATATTCAGCAGTTACAGTAAATTGTTTTTAATAATTTTTTTAATAAAGATGGGGAGGAAGAGGGATGAAAGTATTTTTAAAAAAAACAATTGCCGTTTTATTAATTTTATTTTTTATTCTATCATTGAGCGCATGCTCGAGCAAATCTAACAATACGGTTCAGCCGTCAAATAACAGCAATAAGGGCGATGCATCCGGTGAAACCGACGATTCCTGGGAAAGAATCAAAAAAGCCGGTAAGATTACCATTGGTATAGATGATGCCTTTCCGCCTTTAGAGTTCAGGGATGAAAAAAACAATTTGGTGGGGTACGATATTGACCTGGCGGCTGAGGCGGCAAAAAGACTGGGAATACAGGTGGAATGGATTCCCACCGACTGGAACGGGGTGATCTTAGCCTTAAATTCCGGAAAATTTGATATTATCTGGTCAGGCATGAGCATGACGAAAGAGAGGGCACAGCAGGTGGATTTCAGTCCTGCTTATCTAAATGAATCCCAGGTAATAGTTGTTAGAGGGGATGAAGAATCCATTAAAACGAAGGACGACCTTAAAGGCAAGGTAGTGGGAACACAACTGGGCAGTACCAGCGAAGAAGCGGCAAAGACCCTGGAGGGCATAAAAGAGCTGAAAAAGTATTCCAAGTTCACGGAGGCCTTTTTGGACTTGGCCAACAAAAGGGTGGATGCAATTGTGGTGGATGAACTGGTAGGCAGGTACTATATGACCAAAAGGCCGGGGCAGTTCAAAGTGTTGTTTGCTCTTGTAAAGGAGCCCGTAGGGATTGCCTTCAGGAAGCAGGACAAGGCGCTTAGAGAGGCGATAACCAAGGTTTTAAAGGAAATGAAAGAGGACGGAACCATGGCAAAGATTTCTCAAAAATGGTTTGGTGAAGATATATCGGTCTTTGAGGAAGTAAAGTTTGAATGAATTAGAAATGATTAACAATAATTTAAAAATACAACTAAGAAATGGAAATAAAACTAAGAAAATTAAAAAAAGGGGAATATAGCGCAAAATGGATGCCAATTATATGTTGTCCCTGATTCCCGTGCTTACAAAAGGCGCAATGGTTACAATCGAACTCACGGTGCTTTCGGTGATTTTCGGTACCGTATGGGGATTGATTCTTTCTTTAATGAAAATATCCCGGAATTTGATTTTTAGGGAATTTTCTTCCTTCTACATTTACGTAATAAGAGGAACTCCGCTTTTACTTCAGCTTTTTGCAATTTATTACGGCCTGCCTTTTTTCGGCATTAACCTTTCTCCTTTTTTGTCGGCAGTATGCGGAATGAGCCTAAATTCTGCGGCGTATATAGCCGAAATAATCCGTGCGGGCATTGAATCCATAGATAAAGGGCAGATGGAAGCAGCTAAAGCTCTCGGCATGACCTATTCCCAGGCTATGAGAAGGGTAATCCTTCCTCAGGCATTTAAAAGGATAATTCCACCCATGGGGAACGAATTTATTGCACTATTAAAAGATTCTTCCCTGGTTTCCTCCATAGCCATGACGGACTTAATGAGGGCGGCCCTGCAAATGTATTCGAACTCTTTCAGACCGGTGGAAGTATTTTTAACTGCGGGAATACTTTACCTTGTATTGACAACGTTTTTTACCTTGATTTTCGGAAGGGTTGAGAGGAGAATGTCCGTATATGAATAATGCGGTGCTTGAGATAAAAAGGCTTTATAAATCCTTTGGGAAGTTGAAGGTCTTAAATGATATTAATTTGAATGTAAAAAAAGGAGAAGTGGTTGCTGTCATAGGACCCAGCGGTTCCGGTAAAAGCACGCTTTTAAGGTGTATTAAAGGGCTGGAAAGGTATGAAAAAGGGGAAATATACTTTAACGGCTGTAAACTTATGGAAAAGGACAGGAATTTTAGAAAATTGCAGCAGGATATTGGGCTGGTATTTCAGCATTTTAATCTTTTCCCGCATATGACCGCCCTTCAAAATGTTATGGAAGGTCTGGTCACCGTTAAAAGGATGGATAAAAAAGATGCCGAAAAAATTGCCCTGAGTTTACTGAAAAAAGTGGGACTAGAAGAAAAAAAGGATGAGTATCCTTCGCGCCTTTCCGGAGGACAAAAACAGAGGGTGGCAATTGCCCGGGCTCTTGCTATGGGGCCAAAATTAATGCTTTTTGACGAGCCCACTTCGGCCTTAGACCCCGAACTGGTAGGAGAAGTGCTAAATGTAATAAGGGACCTGGCCGGAGAAGGCATGACTATGATAATTGTTACCCACGAAATGGGATTTGCAAAGGAGATTGCCGATAGTATCGTATTTATGGATAAGGGAGTTATACTGGAACAGGGGAAGGTGGAGGAGATCTTTAAAAATCCCCGGCACGAAAGGACTAAAATGTTCCTGGAAAAGATTATAGCGTAAATTTTAGTTAAAATATGCTCAGAGAATCCCTCTTTTAAGGGGATTCTTTTTTTATGCAGTCAATCTTTTACATTTTGTAATAAAAATGTCGATATACGTTATTATGTTATGTTATAATGGTTTTTGCGGGGAGGGGGAAAGATTTTGATAAAGGAATATATTAATTTGCCCAGGCCATTATACGTAATAATTTTTGCTTTCATGATCAATTCCTTCGGAAATTTTGTCAGGCCTTTTTTAACATTTTTATTAACGGATAAATACGGATTTTCAAAAGATTATACGGGTTTTATAGTATCTCTGGTTACTTTTATAATTGTTCCGGGGTCGCTTATTGGCGGAAGGCTCGTGGACACCTTAGGAAGAAAGAGAATCATGATTATTTTTCACCTGATTTCCGCCCTATGCTTGATTATCTGTGCTTTTATAGAAAAACCACGGCTTATTATATACCTTCTTTTAGCTTCCAGCCTTTCCCTGTCAATAGCCAGTCCCGGTTTTAATTCCATGATTACCGATATATCTAAGGAGGAACTTAGAAAAACGGCCTTTTCTTTGAGCTATCTGGGAGTAAATTTTGGCTTTGCCTTAGGTTCCATGATTGCCGGTTTTCTCTATAAAAACTATACCAAACTGCTATTTCTCGGGAATGCGATAACTACAATTATAGCAATGATATTAATTTACTTTTTTGTGGAGGAAACCCTGCCAAAAAAGGAAGATATAAAAATGCTAAAGCTTTCACCGAAAGAAAGCTATGAGGAAGGCAGCACTTTACAAGCTTTGATAAAAAGACCCGTTCTTTTGGCTTTTGGTTTTATTTACATAGTATTCAGCCTGGTTTACAATCAATGCGCTTTTGCTTTGCCTATTCATTTAAATCAGCTTTTTAATTCCGAAGGAGCCAAATTGTACGGCATGGTGATGGCCCTGAATGCCTTTACGGTGGTAATTTTTACACCATTTATAAATTCATTTACCGAAAGATACCCGAGTCTTTTTTGTGTGGGTATAGCGGGTATGCTTTTTGCATTTGGATTCGGACTTAATTTTTTTGCGAGAGTGCCCTGGATGTTTTTTATTTCAACATTTATATGGACGTTGGGCGAAATAATTGATGCTGTTAATAACAGGGCTTTTATAGCTGAAAATTCGCCGGTTTCCCACAGGGGGAGGTTTAATTCCGTGATGCAGATTATAATGGGCTCCGGGTATACTTTAAGCCCTTATATAGCCGGCAAGTTTTTAAGAAATAACAGTGTGGAAACCATATGGGTATATACTTTTTACCTTGCATTGTTAGGGTCGTTTATGATGTTTGCCCTGAATTACTATTACTGTAAAGGAAAACTAATAAAAGTGGAGGGTGAAGAGGTATGAAAAGGGACTTCCAGTATTTTTTCCCTTCTAAGTTGATCTTTGGAACCGGAAAAGTTAAAGAAGTGGGGATTTACGCAAAGGAATATGGGAAAAAAGCTTTAATTGTAACCGGGAAATCCAGTGCAAAAAATTCGGGAGCGCTGGACAGGGTAACGGAGAGCCTCAAGCAGGAGGGTATAAGCTGGAAAATTTACGATAGGGTGGTGTCCAATCCGACCTTTGAAGATATCGAAGAGGCGGCAGCTTTTGCTTTGGATTTTTCCGCTCAGGTTATAATAGGACTGGGCGGAGGAAGCGCTATGGATACCGCCAAGGGAATAGCCCTGAGGATAAAAAATGAAGGAGAACTGGAAGAATACTTTGAAGGCAGGAAATCCTCAAAGGAAGCGGCTCCGCTGATTTTAATTCCTACAACTTCCGGAACGGGAAGCGAGGGAAATAACATTGCGGTAATGACCAACACTAAGAATGGGGTGAAAAAAGGATTGAGAAGCCCCCACATTTACCCAAAGGTATCCATAGTCGATCCAGAACTAATGGTAACTCTACCGAGGAGGATCACCGCTTTTACGGGTATGGATGCTTTCTTTCATGCACTGGAATCCTTTATCAGCCTTAGGTGTCAGCCTTTCACAGAGATGTATTCTTTAAAAGCCATTGAGTTAATCGTAAAAAATATCGAAGGCGCGTATAAAAACGGGGACGATATAGAAAAAAGGGCCAATATGGCCCTTGCAAGCACCCTTGCGGGGATTTCCATTGGAATTTCCGGAGTTTGTGCCCTGCACGCAATGGAACATCCTTTAAGTAGTTTCTTCGGAGCAAATCACGGAGAAGGCCTGTGCCCTATTGCAGTACCCTTCTTAAAATATATAAAATCCCATGTGACGCAAAAATTAGCCTCCATATCTACAATTTTTAATATCGATGATTTTCTTCCCGAAGAAGAAAAGGCAATAAGGGTTATAGAATGGATAGCTGAAACTATAGATAAACTAAACCTCCCTAAAAGCCTGGGCTATTTTGGAGTAAAAAAGGATGATATTGAAGCTCTGGCAAGGCATGTGGAGGAACACATGACCCACAATTTATCTACCACTCCGGGGCACTTAAAATACGAAGATATCTACTCAATTTACCTTGCTTCCCTTTGATTTGGACGGCGGAACCATAAAAAATATAAAGGAGAAGGATTATGAAAATATATTATGATTATTTCGATTCCCCCGTGGGGCAGTTGACCATTTTTTCTTCAGGAGAATACATCGTAAAAATCTCCTTTGAAGGGGAAAATTTTGATGAAGGATTTTTCTGTAAATATTTTCGTTCTCCTTCCTTTATAAATAAAGATGAAAGTGTTATAAAAAGAGCAAAAGAGGAGCTTTGCCTTTATTTTAAAAAAAGTCTAAAAAAATTTGATTTGCCTCTTCTCCTTCTCGGCACCGAATTTCAAAAAAGGGTCTGGGAAGAGCTTTTAAAAATACCCTACGGAGGGTTGAGGTCCTATAAGGATATTGCAGAAAATATCGGTATTCCTGAAGGTGCAAGGGCGGTAGGACAGGCCAACAATAAAAATCCTATACCCATTGTTGTTCCCTGCCACAGGGTAATAGGAAAAAGGGGAGAGCTGGTAGGATATGGAGGGGGATTGAACATAAAAAAATATCTAATTGAACTGGAAAAGGGCAATTTCTGATTTGATTTAAATAAACAAAAAAATTTATGAATATTTGACATTGGAATTAATTATAAATTAATTATATATAATGTAATAAAATTATTTTGGCATGAAAATACATTAATTTTTATTCATTAATGCTTGTGCTTATCTAAGCCTGAAGGGCAGATAAAAAATGACCGAAGTAATAATGGGGAATAACAAAATAAATACAGTAATTAAGTTTAACAGAATATTATATAATTATAAGAAAAATATAAAAATTTTATAAAATAAATTGTTGACAAAAGACAGTATATTATGTATAATTAATTTTACAATTTAACATTTTTTTGGCTATTATCCTTTGGAACGCTGAATTCCTTCTGTAGAGTCAAGCAGAAGGGAACGGGGGACCCAATTTTTGGGGTGAATCCCCTTCTGAATTGATTTTTGAGTAAGAAGGGGTAGGGTCACCTCACGACCCGAACCCGTCAGCTAACCTCGTAAGCGTGGTAGAGGGAGGTAATGGCTTGTGAGTACTTTTGTCTCATGAAAACAAGCTATGGACCTCCATAGCTTATTTTATTTGCCAAAAAAAAGAAAGAGGGGGGTAATCGATGAAAAGAAAAGCGATTTCCTATGCGGTTATTGGAGCGGGCAACGGTGGGCTTGCAATGGCAGGTTATTTGGGGCTTAAAGGCTATAAGGTAAACCTTTACAACAGGTCCTATGACAAATTGGTGGACCTAATAAAGGATCCGATAATTTACCTGACGGGAGCTTACGAAGGTGAAGGAAGGCTCTACAGGGTTACGAGCGATATAAAAGAGGCCATAGAAGGGGTGGATGTAATTATGGTGACCACCCCGGCCACGGCTCATAAAGAGTTAGCGGTTTTGATGGCTCCGTATCTGCAGAAGGGACAGATAATAATTTTGAATCCGGGAAGGACCTGCGGAGCCTTTGAGGTCCTTGAAATATTAAAGAAAAATGAAGCGGATGAAGGTATAATCGTTGCGGAAGCGCAGACCTTCATTTATGCCTGCAGGGCTCTATCCAGCAACAGAGTGAAAATTTTCAGTGTAAAAAATGAGGTAAAGCTTGCTGCCATACCATCGGAAAAAACCGAAAAAGTTATTAGGACCATTTCCGATGCCTTCCCTCAATTCAAAAAAGCTGCGGATGTTTTGGAGACCAGTTTAAATAATTTCGGGGCAATTTTTCACCCGGCGCCTACGCTTTTAAACAGCGGGCATATTGAAAGATGTCAGCCCTTTGAGTATTACCTGGAAGGTATCACTCCCACCATAGGTAAGGTGCTGGAAAGACTCGATGAGGAGCGAATAAGGGTTGCAAAAGCTCTTGGAGTTAAAACCCTTTCGGCTATAGAATGGTTATTCGAGTCATACGGGGCTACTGGAGATACCCTTTACGAAGCCATTCAAAATAATACAGCATACAAGGGACTTACCGCACCGAAGGGATTAAATACCAGATATATCTATGAGGATGTGCCCTATAGCCTCGTTCCCATATCTTCGCTGGGTAAAGAATTGGGAGTGGAAACTCCGGCAATCGATACTATAATAGGTCTTGCCTGTATGATGACCGGGGTTAATTTCTGGGAAGAAGGAAGAACCTCTGAAAAATTGGGGTTAGCTGGGCTAACACCTGCTGAAATCCACCTTTTCGCTCAGAAAGGGTATATTCTCAAAAAATCTCTGGAAGAGGAGGTGGTCGCCTGATGAAAAGGAAAATAGTGGCCTGCACCATTGGGAATTGTGTGCACGTGGCAGGGGTCATGAACTTTTTATCCATTGCCGAACAGGAAGGATACGATACGGAATTTTTAGGATTGACTTTATCGGTGGATGAGCTTTTAAAAGAGGTTAAAATTAAAAAGCCCGATTATGTAGGTGTGAGTTTTCGTTTAACTCCGGAACCTCTCAATAATATTTTAAAGGAATTGAAGGGGAAAATAGACAAAGAGGGTTTAAGGGACATAAAATGGATCTTTGGCGGGAATGAACCGGCGGCACAGGTGGCAAAGGAATCGGGTATTTTTTACAAAGTTTTCGACGGCACCGAGGATTTAGATGAAGTAATCGCCTTTTTAAGGGGTAATGAGAAAGAGGAATTTGAATACTATCCGCAGGATTTAATTTCAAGAATTAATTCCAAGTACCCTTATCCCATTATAAGGCATCATTTAGGGCTACCCAGCGTAGAGGATACCGTGGAAGCTATTAAGAAAATTGCAGAATCAAAGGTTCTGGATGTTATTTCCATAGCCCCGGATCAAAATGCTCAAAGCTTTTTCTTTGAACCGGAAAAGATGGATAAACGATTGGATGGCGCGGGAGGTGTACCGGTAAGAAGGAAAGAGGATTTTATCAAAATGTATGAGGCAGCTCAGAGGGGGAACTTCCCTCTGCTTCGCTGCTACAGCGGTACCAGCAACTTAATAAAATTTGCCGAGCTTCTAAAAGAAACGATAAACAACGCCTGGGCTGCCATACCTCTTTGCTGGTACAGCGAACTGGACGGAAGGGGCCCGAGGAGCGTGCGGGATGCTATTTATGAAAATCAGCAGGCCATGAAATGGCACGGGGAAAGGGGTATACCGGTAGAAGTAAATGAGGCGCATCACTGGAGCTTAAGGGATGCCCATGACGCAGTGGGAGTAGCGGCATTTTACCTTGCCGCATACAATGCAAGGAAAGCCGGGGTTAAAGATTTTATTGCGCAATTCATGTTCAATGTTCCTCCGACTCTTTCGCCAAAGATGGATATTGCCAAAATGTTTGCAAAAATCGAACTTGTAAAAGAATTGGAGGACGTTAATTTCAGGGTGTACCGGCAGGTAAGAGCTGGTCTTGCAAGTTTCCCCTCAGACCTTTTAATGGCTAAAGGGCAGCTCGCTTATTCGGCTTATATTTCCATGGCTTTAAAACCCCACATTTACCATGTGGTAGGATACTGTGAGGCGCATCATGCTGCCGGTGCTGAAGAGATAATAGAAAGCTGTAAAATAGTTAGGCAGATAATAAAAAACTCCTTCCTGGGTATGCCCGATTTTGAAAAGGATAAAGAAGTGATTGACAGGAAGGAGAGACTGAAAGAGGATGCGATGCTGATAATCGAAGCCATCAAGGAATTGGGTAAAGGCTTCGAAGACCCCCTTTCTTCTCCGGACTGCATCGCTGAGGCTATAAAAATTGGGATTCTCGATGCTCCTCACCTGAAGGGAAGCAAGGCGGCAAAAGGCACTCTTACCACCAAGATGTACAATGGCGCTCTTTATCCCTATGACCCGATTAAAAAGAGGATTATATCGGAAAAGGAAAGGATCGAAAGATTATTCTGTAGAATTTGATAGAATACCCTCCCTTCAATTCGATTCCGAAATTGTAAAATTGTTTGTGGAAGAAAGATGCTGGCAATATTAATACTATTATTTGCTTAGAAAAATTTTTGATAGTATACATTCACAATAGGCTTTTTTTGGTAATACAATAAAAGGATATTTGCCAAAAGAAGGGAAGGATACTCAGAAAACAAACACCGCATTAGTATTTATACTAATTGCGGTGTTTTTTAATTTTACTTGATTGAAAATTTTTATGTAAATGTTATGATATTTTTTATATGATTATTTAAATTTATATTTAGATTTTAAACCCAATAAGAGATTATGGTAAAATAAAAATAATAAAGTAAATAAGAGGTGACTTTTGTGGGAGTAATAAATAAAGGCCTTGAAGATGAAATATTCCGGGAAACAATAGAAAACTTCTTATCCTCCCCTTTTATAAACTTGATGGGTTACAGGATTCTCGAGATTGGGAAGGGAGAAATAGCAATAGAATATAATCCCGGAAAGGAAATGCTCAATGCCCTTGGCATTATCCATGGTGGTTCAACTGCTGCCCTTTGCGATACGGCTATGGGGTTTGCGGTAAGGAGCCTTGGGAAGATACCCACTACCGTAGAAATGAAAATCAACTATCTTTTTCCGGTGAATTTAAACGATAAAATTCTGGCAAGGGGAAAGGTAATTAAAGAAGGAGAAAACATCTGCGTAGCGGAATGTGATTTAATTAAAGAGGACAAAGTTGTGGTTAAGTCCATAGGAACCTATTTTAATCTAAAAAAATAAATTATCACTGGAGGTTGCAATTATGCTTCTTGATTTAAGTCCTTATGCTTTTAAAATTGGACCAATAGCAGTACATTGGTATGGAATATTTATGGCGATATCCTTTCTGGTGGGCACCTATTATTTATACGTTAAAGGGAAAAGCAGGGGCATAGATGAGGACTTTATATTAAACCTTGCGATGTTAGTAATCCTTTCGGGAATAATAGGGGCAAGGCTTATGTTTGTCCTTACAAATTATCCCGAATGGTTTATAAAAGACCCCTTGCAGGTGGTAAAGATATGGGAAGGCGGGCTTTCGTGGCACGGTGCTCTCCTCGGAGGGTTTTTAAGCGGCTGGTGGTATTGCAGGAGAAATAACGTCAATCCAAATGAAATGGCAGATTTAACGGTAATGGGGCTTTCGTTTGGCTATATAATAGTTAGAATAGGGAATATCTTCAATCAGGAAGTCCTGGGAAGGATGACCGAGTTTTCCTTCGGAAGATGGCCTGCGCAGCTCGTAGGTTCCTCTATTGGGCTAATACTTTTAATAAGGTTTTTATATCTGGAAAAGAAAAATCTAAAAAAAGGCTATCAGTTCTGGTCTTTTATCTGGTATCATCAATTGCTGCGGGCCGTGTTTGAAGAGACTGTCAGGGATAATCCCCTTTACCTTGTGCATTATGTCAATCCGCGATGGGGAATAGGATTTTTAACAATGACTCAGCTTATGACACCGTTTATCCTGCTTTTTGCTTATTTCATGTATAAAATTACCTCCGAAGATTAGACCGTTTTTCTTGTGGAAAAATAATTGTTTATGTTATAATTAAATAAAACGCGCCTATAGCTCAGCGGATAGAGCACCGGCCTCCGGAGCCGGGTTTTGCGGGGGTTCGATTCCCTCTAGGCGCGCCATAAAAAGAAAAAAACCTGCGAAATGCAGGTTTTTATATTACTAAGCTCTTAATTAATACTAAGCTCTTAATTAAGCTATTTCATATATTCACTTTTTTGTCGGGGGGCACGGGTTTTGGCATACGAAGGAGTACCAGGGCTCCACAACCCGCTAAAATAGACATTACGGCACCGGTGAAGAAAACGGGGGACCAGCCGCTGAGCTGTGCTACCAGTGCCGCAACGAAACTGCCGATGATGCCCCCCACTCCTTTTGCGCTGTACATAAAACCGTAGTTAGTAGCGGCGTACTTTGTTCCAAAAATATCGGCATTCACCGCAGGGAATAATGCATAAAGTTCACCCCATGTAAACATTATCATGGCAAACAAAAATACAAACATAAAAGGATTTTTACCTAAATAAGGTACTAAAGCCATTGCAAGGCCGTTTAAAGTAAAGGCAAGAAACATAGTCTGATATCTTCCTAATTTGTCGGAAACGATACCCCAGAAAATCCTTCCCGCTCCGTTTGCTATGGTATTGATGGTAGCCGCAAGCACTATTATATTAGACGGGATTCCCGCGTCCTGGCCGAAGGGCTTGGTTTGAGCGGTTACCACCATACCGCCGGTTACTATAAAGAGGAACATTATATAAATCAACCAGAAATGCAGTGTTTTAAACATTTCCACAGTAGTGAAATGATGCTGCTGGGTGCCGGCGGATTTACCTGTGCCCGAATCTTTTTTCGGTGGGACCCTCATTAATTGGGCAGCTAATATTATTAAAATGCTTTGGAAGATTCCGGTTGAAACAAAGGCCATTTTATAACCTTGATTTTTTAAAGCTGAAGCAATAAAGGGAATAAAAAGGGCTGCTCCTGAACCGAAGGCTGCGGATACCAGTCCTGAAGCGAGTCCGCGGCGGGAAGGTTCAAACCAGCGCACACCAGAAGCTACGGCACCGCTGTATATAAACGCAGCACCGATACCGGCCAAGCTGTAAGCGATGTATAAACCGTTTAAGGTTTTTACAAGACCCATTGCAGTCCAGCCGATACCTACCATAAATGAGGCAATGGTAAGGAGCAGTCGAGGGCTATATCGATCTATAAAAAAGCCTGCAATGGGTTGCCCCCAGCTTTCCAGCGCAATAAAGAGGGAGAATGCAAGCTGCACGGCTGCTCGAGAGGCGTTAAACCCTTTCTGAAGTTCTGGTACAAATAGAGTCCATGCGTATTGAAGGTTTGCGATCATTATCATGCCCGTCATCGCTAATATTAATTGAGTCCATTGATTGTAAATTATCGAATTGTTAGTAGACTTTTCCGGGGATTCCGGTGTAAGGGATATCATGTTAACCCTCCTTATACTTTAATTTATTAATTTAAAAAATATGAAAAATCAGAAAATAGCTTGCGAGAAAATACTTATTTGTATATAAAAACTGGACAAGCGAAACCTGCCCCAGGCTTAAAGCCTGGGGCAGAGGTTTTGGTTGTTAATATTATGGAGTCACTACCGGTACGGTGATACCCACTTCGGCACAGCGGGCATCAACAAAGGCCTGCATTTTTTCTATATGTTCAGGTTTCAGATGTTTGAACCTGCCTTGCAGGCGCATGTATTCACTGACGGGTTTTCTTTTTTCAATTTTTACCGATAGCTTATATTCTCCATTTTCGTATTCATAAAGCTGGAACATTCCGGTTTCCACTGCCAATTTAGCCATTTCGACGGTTTTGTTGGCGGGGAACTGCCAGCCTTTAGGGCATGGTGCATGGATGTGAAGGTAAGCAGGCCCTTTCTGGTTAAGGCCTTTACGTACCTTGTTCATAAGGTCTACGGGCCAACCTATTGAAGCAGTTGCTACATATTTTAATTCGGGGTGGCCGTGAGCAACTACTTTTGGATTGTCTTTCGGGAATAATTTTTTTCCTTCGGGCACTACGGGTCCCGGCGGTGTAAAGGTGGTGGCTGCACCGTAAGGTGTGCTGGGAGAAGTTTGTATACCGGTGTTGGCGTAAGATTCGTTGTCGTAGCAGATAAATAGCACATCGTGACCTCTATAGAGCATTCCGGATAAGGCCTGCAGACCTATATCGACAGCTCCGCCGTCTCCGGCCATAACTATGATATTAGGGAATTCGGCATCGGTCTTCTTTTTGCGAATTAACGCCTTATATGCTGCTTCAATGCCGGAAGCTACGGCACCACCGTTGGTAATCTGGGCGTGAATCCAGGGTACCCTCCAGGGACCGCACCCGTAACTGGTATTGGCTACATACATGCAACCGGTTGGACCTACAAAAATTGTATTGGGCCCGGCAGCTTTTGCTACTAAACGGTAACACAGGGCAGGACCGCATCCTGCACAGGTCCTGTGACCGGGAACATAATATTCTTCTTCAGGGGCTTTACGTAAAGATGTAATTGTTTCCAGCATTTTTCTCCCTCCTTCCAGACGCTTTTATAACTCAAAGGGCAACCAGTAGGCGGTTTTTTCTACTTTTCCGGTTCTGGAAATTTCTTTAGTTTTTTGGAACATCCGGTAGAACTCTTCATGTGTAACCACTTCACCGCCCAGTCCTGCAACGAAGCCTACGGTTTTTACCTTATCGCCTAAGTCATATAGTGCGGCACGCACTTCGGAAAGCAGCACGCCGCCTCCGCAGGAAATACCGAAGTTGGTAGAGTTGTCAAGGACGCCAACAGCTTTGAAACGGGATAAACGCTCTTTCACCTGTTCGGTGGGGAAGGGACGGAAGGTGCGCAGGCGAACTACCCCGACTTTTTCTCCAAGATTGCGTAATCTTCTCACTACGGCCTTCGCAGTTTCCATGTGGGCCCCCTGCCCGAAGATTACCACCTCAGCGTCATCAGTGTAATATTCTTCCATGTAGGGATCGTAACGACGCCCGAAAATTCGTGCAAAATCATCGCAGGCTTCTTCCAGAACTTTAAATACGTTCTTTATAACCTGATATCGCTGATACTGCAGAGGCGGCCCCATAGCCGGTTCGATTTGTGGGCCAATTATTTGAGGTTTTCTGGGATCAAGGACGTGGTGGTTCTTATAAGGTGGCAGGAATTCTTTTACCTGCTCTTTTTCCGGTATATCCACTGGACCCAGAATATGACTTACAAAATAACCATCCATACAGGAGAATTGAGGCAGCAATACCCTTGGATCTTCTCCCACACGGTAGAAAATGAGAGTATTGTCGAGAGCCTCCTGGGGTGTACAAGCCCATCCCTGAATCCATCCCTGGTCTCTGCAGCATTCGGCGTCGGTATGCTCCGAACCGAAATCTCCAGGGGGGTCTAAGGTACGGTCTGCAATAGCCATCTGTACCGGCAAGCGTTCACCGGAGATGGGGGAGTAGACTTCAAAGGCGTAAGTAACGCCTACCCCGGAACTACCGGTGAATACGCGAGCCCCGGCTGCCGAAGCTCCGTATACTACACTCAGCTGAGCGTGCTCACCTTCCCCGTGTACGAATTCGGCGTCCAATTCACCATCGGCAACCATTCGGGCAAGTTCGGACATAATCCCCGTATAAGGACGGATGGGATAGGAGCAGATGACATCCACATCCGCCAAGCGAACTCCGTTAGCCACCGCTACGCATCCCGAAATATTTTTCACTTTACCCATTTTTTCACCTCCTGAAACTACTAATCTTCAAAATCTAATTCTGGAACCTGGGTAATGGCCCCGGTCGGGCATACCGCAGCACATAAACCGCATCCTTTGCAGTACTTCAGATTGAAGAGAGGCCCATCATCGCCCTTTTTAATGCAGGAATCGGGGCAATAGATCCAGCAGGTCCAGCACTGGGTACAGGCGTCCGTATTTAAAACGGGTCTTTTCATACGCCAATTTCCGGTAATCATACCTTCATTTTCTTCCTGAGGAGAAGGAACGGTTCCGGCAAAGGGCATCTGCTTTAAAAGTTCCATGGCTTCTAATTTTGTCTCTTCTACGGCGGGTTTAGGAGGCAATGTCTTAACCTGAACTTCCTCGTATCCGCGCCGCATTGCAGCAGGGTTTTTAACCACCTTAGCTAAATTTTCTACATCTACGATACCTGTGACTTTAGCAACAGCCCCAACTATAGGTGCGGCAATACCCGCGCCTATACCCGTGGCATCGGTAGCACCTTCGGCACCGGAAAGGGTGATTACGGCTTCAGCCATGCTGCTGGCGTCTACCGTCGCGATCTGAGCCAAATTACCGGTGTCTCCTAAGAACTTTAATATGGTGTCTATGCTGCGGCGAGTATTTACTATTAATGTGCTCCCCGGTTTGATGCCTTTGAGTACTGGTACGCCTTTGACCAGCGTCTCTTCCAGCACCACCACTATATCGGGGCTTTCGTTTTCATACACATATCTGCTGGCAATTGGATCACTGCTTATACGCGCATAAGCGCGTACGGGTACATTGATTCGGTCCGGTAGGTCCACGTAATTTTCCCAGGCTTGAACGTATTTTCCTTCTTTTGCTGCCGCTTCAGTGAGGGCTACTACTACGTCCCTGGCGTCCTTGTTCATAATTACGCCTCGGGACCATACTGTAATTTGTTTTAAATTGGGTTCTTTAAAAAGATCGGCAGAAGACATTGACATTCCTCCTCTCTTAATTTTTTTTAAAATATTGAAAAAAATGTTCACCTCCTTAAAAGTTTTAATTATATGAAAACTTAATTTTATTTTGTGGCATACGGTATACCAATTACCCGCATTAAAAATAAGTTTTTTTTTCCCTTCCCTTCTTCTACAATAAAGTTATGATGCAAATTTTGTATTTATGACATGTAGTTTGAAAATTAATTTTCAATTTTTCTTTTTTGATTCATCTATGGCATTTATAAGGTGGCGCTGCCTGATTAATCCCGCATCCCGGGTTATAAGGCGATTTGAAACATACTCTAAAGCCGCAGCAAAGGCTGCCCTGCGGCAAACCGCTTCAATTTCCGCTCCGGTAAAACCTTCGGATCTTTGCGCTAATTCTTCCAGATTTAAGTCATCAGCAAGAGGACGGGAACGCAGATGAATTTCAAAGATAGCCCGCCTGTCAAGCCTATCGGGATAAGGAAATTCTATAACTTCGTCAAATCTACCCGGCCTTAAAAGTGCTTTATCAATAAGGTCGATTCGATTTGTTGCTCCAATTACAATTACCTGATGAATCTCTTCGAGAGCATCAAACTCTAACAGGAATTGAGAAACTAAATGGCCGTTTGTTTCTTCACCCCCGCGTCTTGACGGGACCAGGGCGTCCAGTTCGTCAAAAAATAATATACAGGGAGAAACCTGCCGGGCTTTCCGGAAAACCTCATGGAGCATTTTTTCAGCTTGCCCTTTCCACCTGGAAAATAATAGAGATGTGTTTACGGGAATAAAGTTAATCCTGCTTTCCCTGGCCAAAGCCCTTACAGTAAGGGTTTTTCCGGTGCCGGGAGGCCCAAAAAGCAAAATGCCTTTTGGAGGGTTAAGGTGAAATTTTTCAATGAGTTCCGGGCGGGTCAATGGCCACTGGACCAATGACTTTAACCGTTCCTTTACAGGGTTTAAGCCTCCGATATCATTCCACCCTACGGAAGGAGGCTCTACGGCAAATTCCCGGGTTGCGGAGGGGTCTACTTCCTCAAGGGCGTTCAGAAAATCATTCATGGTCACTTTTAATTCTGTTAAATCTAAGGGAGCCGATTCGGATGGTAATTTTTCCAGAACTCTCTGAAGCGCATGCATTCCCGCTTCCCGGCACAGGGCTGCGAGATCTGCACCTACAAAACCGTGAGTAACTGCGGCTAAGCGATCTAAGGAAACATCTTCCGAAAGGGCCATACCGCGGGTATGGATTTCTAAAATTTCCCGGCGGCCACGCTGATCGGGCACATCTATGAGAATTTCCCTATCGAACCTTCCCGGACGGCGCAGGGCCGGGTCTATTAAATCCGGAACGTTGGTGGCTGCAAGAACTATTACATTGCCCCTTGCCTCTAAGCCGTCCATCAACGCCAGTAACTGAGCTACCACCCTTTTTTCCACATCTCCATGTACTTCGGTGCGCCGGGGGGCAATAGCATCGATTTCATCCAAAAATATTATAGTGGGGGCCTTCTTTTTAGCTTCCTCAAATACCTGCCTGAGCTTTGCCTCGCTTTCACCGTAGTATTTGTTCATTATTTCCGGACCGTTAACCAGTATAAAGTGAGCTTCCGTTTCTGCGGCGATGGCTCGAGCAATAAGGGTTTTCCCGGTACCAGGAGGACCGTATAAGAGTATACCCTTTGGAGGCTCTATTCCCAGTTCGTGAAAAATGTTAGGGTATTTTAAAGGGAGTTCCACAATTTCTCGAATTTTTTTAATCTCCTTTTCCAATCCTCCGATATCCTCATAGGTGATATTTCCCCTGCGACTCTGAGAATTTTCCGTTCCTTTTATTCGAACGATGGTTTCACGGGTTATTATTACCGCACCTTTTGGGGAGGTACCTTCTATGGTAAACGCTTCATCTGTTCCACTGAACTGGGTTATGGACACCTGATCCCCTGCGATTACTGCCCTGCCCATAAGAAATTTTTTTATAACCTGAACTTCCTTATCTGACCCCTGCCATCCGGTTAAAACCGGAGAAAGAACGATGAATTTGGCTTCCAGTGCTTCACAGGGAGCTATTTCCACCAGGTCCCCGATTCCTGCCCCGGAATTAAACCTTATTACACCATCCATCTGAATGCAGCCGGGAAGACAGCTTTCGGGGAAGCCGGGGACTACCCTTGCTACAGTAGTGCGCTTTCCCGTAATTGTAACCACATCATTTGGCTTTAGCCCCAAGGCTGTCATCGCATCGGCAGGTATTCTGACCATACCCTTTCTTGCATCCTGAATTTCCGCCTCTATCACCTTAAGCTTGAAATTTTCGGGGAATATCAAATTTTACTCACCCCCTGATTTTTTTTGAGAAAATAAGCCTCCCGGGATTTCTCAATATGTTTCCGGGCTATTTCTTCTGCAAGTACAAAATCGCCTTCGGCTATGGCTTTTGCAAGATTTTCGTGTTCTTCAGTAGCCGCCTGCATACGTCCAGGGACGCTGTATCCTATTTTTGTAAAGGCGGCAATGTAGTCCACCAGAAGGTTTATCATTTGATAGAGCCGGGGGCATTCCGCTGCTTCGTAAATGATATTATTGAATTCTAAGTGAAGGACCTGTAAAGTCTTTTCATCCTTTTGCTCTAAGGCTTTTTTCATTTCTGTGATAATTTCGTTAAGCCTGTTAAGTTTTTTAGGACTTATCCTTTCTGCAGCAAGCCTTGCTGCCAGCCCTTCTAAAACCGCCCGAATGGCATAGATATCCTGAATATCCCGCTCGGAGATATTAGATACGATTACGCCCTTTCTGGGGATATGGCGGACAAGTCCTTCCTGCTCGAGTTTGCGAATGGCTTCCCTGACGGGTGTGCGGCTCACACCCAGCTGCCGGGCAATATCCCGCTCCACAAGCTTAAGGCCCTGGGGCAGTTTGGCGTTTAAAATGTTTTCTCTTAAGATTCTATAAACTTCTCTGCTAATGGGTGGGTATTCTTGAAGCTCTATGGGGCCTAATAGGTTTTCCATTTTTTCACCCCTTTTCTCAGCTTTTCAAAGGTAGCAGGTTGTCTTGTAAACCCAGTACAATTTATACTGAATATAAGACTCCGATATTCCAGGAAATAATCAAATAAAAATGGAATAATATTACACATTTTATAGGAGGATTTTATAAGAGCAATGTCGAAAAAAATTAAAATAATAAATGTGGAAAGGAGAATTTTTGCTGAAATTAAGAAATATTTATCGAATTTTGGTCTTTTTTGTGATATTTATAGCTTTATTATCGTATTCAAAATCGTCGGAGGCCGGGGATGAAAAGAGGAAATTATATATCTCAAGAGGGGAATTTGCCAAATTGCTTGTTCAGGCGGCTTTTCCCGAAGCAAACTCTATAAACGGAGGAAATATTATTTTCAGGGATTTAAAGATGAATTCGATACATGCCCCTTTCATTTTGTTCCTTTATCATAAGGGAATTATAAAGGGGTATCCCGATGGCACGGTAAAACCTGAAAAACTCATTACATACCCCGAGGCCCTTGCTCTGATTTTAAGAACGCTGGGGATAAAGGATTTGGCAGGGGAAAATGCAAATTGGGAAAAATCCTGTGTGGAATTGTCGGTAAAAGAAGGGTTAATAAAAAGCTGGACTTATAATAGCGAAAGAAAAATATTAAGCCAAAAGGATGCGGAAGAATTAGTAAAAAATATTTTTTCTGAAAACAGTTATGCAAAAACCACGGTAATGGAAGCATTGAAAAATAAAAATGCCCTGGAAAATTATAAAAGAAGAGATGTAATGGATTTGGTCTATATAAAAGGAAGGGAAGAGCTTTCTTTTGAGAATGAGCTACAAACAACCCTTATAAATAAGGTTTTTCATCAGAAAATGATGACAAAGGCTGAAAACGGCATGATATATAATGATGGCATCAATGGTATGGAGATATATATTGATGAAAATTACAATTACATTAATCTAAGCGATACGGCGAATATGGGAAATAATAAATGGATCAGGGTCAATACAAGTGTAAAAGATTTTAATATTCCTGTTTTCATTGAAAATTTCGATTTTAAGGAGGGCTTTTTTATTTTAGAAGACCGGCCTTCCGAAGGTGTTTCAAGGATTAAATATTACCTGCCTTCTATTGAAAATAATGGGTTAAAGGATTTAGAAAAAATCGGGATACTACCGTCCTCTATTTTACAGTCTCAAAAGGATTTTACTGTGGAAAAAATCCAGGGGGAACTTTTCATAGATGAAAACAGGAACCTTTTAAAGGAGATTTTCGAAATAAAGATAATCATAAATTCTACCGATAGTATTACATTAAATGGATTTAATGAATATTTTAATACAGGGGAAGAGGAGCAAATAATTATTCCTGATGAAGCTAAATACGCTCCTTATTATATAGATATGAATTAATCAATATTTTTGGGCTGAAAGGGGATAAAATATGAAAAAAACCATGGGGAAATTTAAGTACATATTGACAACTCTTATAATATTGATTTTCTGCTTTTCTACCTATACCCCGTCCTATGCGGCTACCGCCAGCGTAATATTAGATGGAAGCCTTTTGAAATTTGATGTAAATCCAATTTTAAAAAATAACAGGGTTTTCGTCCCTTTCAGGGCAATAAGTGAAAAAGTGGGTGCAACCGTCAACTGGGATAATAGGGAAAGAAAGGTTACGGCTTTTAACAGCGAGTTTACGGTGGAGTTGAAGCTGAACAGCAAGGTTGCTTTAGTAAACAATAAAACCTTCACTATGGATGTTTCTCCAATACTGTATCAGGGGAGGGTGCTTGTCCCGTTGAGATTTTTTTCCGAAGCCTTTGGCGCTACTGTGAACTGGGATGAAAAAAGCAGAACGGTTAATATAATTTCAAAGCAAAAGGTTTTAAAACACATCCTGGGGTATTATTACTCCTATTCATTTCAGGATTTTTTAAACAACGCTGACAGATTAACCTCCGTGGCTGTAAAATGGTACACCTTGGATGACAATGCCAGGTTGACCAATTACGATAATAAAAGATTTATAATGACTCCCCAGGACTATCAAGAAGTATTCCGAATAGCAAAAGAGAAAGGGATATACGTTTACGCCCTCGTTTTTGAGAGTGACAGGCAAAAACTTTCTCAAGCCCTCGCCACACCGGAAAAAAGAAAGGAAATTGTCCAAAGCATAGTGTATGAAGTTCAAAAAGAAGGGTATGATGGAGTAAACTTAGACTTTGAATACTTAAGTCCCTCCGACAAGGATAATTTCAATGAGTTTGTTAAATCCCTATATAATGCCTTGAAAGAAAAAAATAAATCTTTGAATCTCTCGTTGCCGGTAAAGACCGAGGAAAGGGACTGGTGGCCCGGCTACGATTACGAGACTCTTGGTAAATATTCCGATTTTGTCGTTCTCATGGCTTACGATAAAAACCCTGCAAATCCGGAACCGCAGGCAGGAGTGGACTGGGTAGAGCAAATACTTGATTACACATTAAAAAGAATCCCTGCAGAAAAGGTGGTTCTGGGCATAGGTTATTACGGATACGCCTGGGCTAATGGGAAAAAATACACGGTGCTGCCTTCAAGGATGGGATTTAATTACACCGGTACCCTTTATGCCGATGAGCTACAGTCAAAATACGGGCTGAAGTTTAATATTGATGAAAAAACTTTAATGGCTTATGGAAAATTTACCGATGAAAACAATGTTACCTATCAAATATGGATGGAAAGCGACGTGGCGGTAAAGAACAAAGTAATTAGCGCGGTGTCTAAGGGGCTAAAGGGAGTTGCGGTTTGGAGGCTGGGTTATACTACAAACGGTTTCTGGGATGCGGTTGGTGAAAAAATGGTACCGTTGAAAAAGTAAATTTATCCCGCTTTTGGCGGGATTTTTTTTATATAAAAAAATGCCTTTTTGTGATATTATTTACTTTAAGGGTGATCTTATATGGTTATTGCTCTTATAGGGAAAAGCGGAACTGGAAAAAGTTATAAAGCCCTGATGATTGCAGCTTTAAATAATGCGGAAATAATTATCGATGACGGACTTGTTATATACAATAACAGCGTTGTAGCGGGAACCTCGGCAAAAAAAGAAAAAACCAGGATTGCGGCGATAAAAAGGGCGCTGTTTAAAGATCCTGCCCATGCGAAAGAGGCGAGGGAAAAATTGCGGGAAATAAGCCCGGGTAAAAATATTCTGGTTATTGGCACTTCCGAGAATATGGTCAGGGAAATTTGCAGGACTCTTTCGCTGGACCTTCCCGATAAAACCCTTTACATTGAGGAAATATCTTCGGATAAGGAAATTGAAACAGCGAGGTTTCTAAGGAGCAAGGAGGGAAAACACGCCATTCCTGCTCCCACTCTTGAGGTGAAAAAGTATTTTTCCGGATATCTCTTGGATCCTATGAAGATATTTTTTAGAAGGGGAAAGGTAGAATTTGAGAAGGAAAGTACGGTGGTCAGGCCTACTTACAGCTACCTGGGAAAGTATACCATCTCCAACGTGGCGGTAGAGCAGTTAGCGCTTTTTACAGCTAACAGCATCAGCGGTGTTGCAAAAGGTGGAAGGGCTATACTGGAAAATTACGAAAGCGGCATTGTAATAAATTTGGAACTAAATTTAGAATACGGATATAAAATTGATGAGCTGCTTTCGAAGGTTCAAGAAGAGGTAAAAAAAATTGTGGAATACTGCACAGCTTTAAATGTGTTAAGGGTGAATGTAACGGCTAAAAAACTAATTATATAAATATTATTACTTTATAGAAGGAATCTTCAATTTGTTTGTAGAATATTTTTTTGTATTTTGTATATAGTATATATTTTTCAAAGTATATATTTTATTTACGAAAGGGTGAAAAGAATGAAATGCAATAACTGTGAAGAACAGGGTCTGGAAAAAAGATTTAAGGATGATGAAGTGGACCTTTCGGTATTAAAGGAAGCATTGAAGGATTACCGGGAATCCAGAAACAATTTAATCACAGCCCTTCAAATAGCCCAGGAAATTTACGGGTATTTACCCAGGAAGGCCTTATACTTCATTGCTGAAGAGATGAAGGTAAAGCCGGCAAAGGTTTTCGGGGTAGCTACTTTTTACACCCAGTTTCGTTTAAAGCCTATCGGTAAGCATCTAATTTTACTGTGCCAGGGTACGGCCTGCCATGTAAATGGTTCGGAATTTATCCTGAGCGCTCTTTGCGATGAACTGAAGATTGAAGAGGGAGAGACTACCGATGACGGACTGTTTACTCTTCAAAATGTAGCTTGCTTAGGGTGCTGCAGTTTGGCCCCCGTCATGATGATTGATGGAGAGGCCTATGGCAAGCTGACACCGGACAAAGCCAGGGAAATTATACGGGAAATTTACAGTAAAGAAAAGGTTTGAAAAATTTGGAGGTGTGCAGGGTGAAGGTATTGGTAGGCCTTGGAAGCTGCGGAATAGCAGCCGGGGGGAATAAGGTTTTACAGGTGCTGGAAGAGGAAGTAAAAAATTCGGGGATTAATCTTGAGATAAAAAAAGTCGGTTGTATTGGTCTTTGTTATTTGGAACCCATAGTAGAAGTTATTGACGGGGAAGGGAAAAAGACCACCTATGTCAGGGTTACTCCCGAAGTTATGAAGGGCATTTTCAAAGAACACATTTTAAACAATAAGGTAGTTGAAAATAATGTGATTTCCGGAGAGGATATCGAATACCTGACGGGGCAAAAAAGGATAGCTTTGAGAAACTGCGGAATTATCAATCCCGAATCTATCGATGAGTATATAGAAAGCGGCGGTTATAAAGCCTTAGAAAAGGTTTTAAAAGACATGAGCCCCGAAAGGGTTATAGAAGAAATGAAAATTTCCGGTCTAAGGGGCAGGGGTGGGGCCGGCTTCCCCACATGGTTTAAATGGAATGCCGCAAGGCAGGCACCGGGATCTCCCAAATATGTGGTCTGTAATGCGGATGAAGGAGACCCGGGCGCTTTTATGGATAGGAGCATTCTGGAGGGTGATCCCCATTCGGTTATAGAAGGTATGGCCATTGCCGGCTATGCCATCGGAGCGGAACAGGGGTATATTTACGTAAGGGCTGAATATCCTTTGGCTATCAAAAGACTCCAGATAGCTTTAAAACAGGCAAAGGAAAAGGGCTTTCTCGGGAAAAACCTTTTTGGAACGGATTTTTCTTTTGAAATAAAGATTAAAGCAGGAGCAGGTGCTTTTGTCTGCGGTGAAGAAACCGCGCTTATTGCCTCCTTGGAAGGAGAAAGGGGTATGCCCAGACTTAAGCCACCTTTCCCGGCTCAGAAGGGTTACCTGGGTAAACCCACAAACATTAATAACGTGGAAACCTTTGCCAATGTGCCCTGGATAATACTCAACGGCGGAAGCGCCTTTGCAAAAATTGGCACGGAAAAAAGTAAAGGGACGAAGGTATTTGCCCTTGCCGGTAAAATTAAAAAAGGCGGACTGGTGGAGGTCCCAATGGGAATTTCCCTCAGGGAAGTTATATTTAACATAGGAGGCGGCATAAAAGGAGACAGGAAGATTAAGGCTGTTCAGCTGGGGGGTCCGTCGGGAGGATGTATACCCGAGGCTTTGCTGGATACCCCGGTGGATTACGAATCTATTGTAAAAACGGGTGCCATCATGGGATCGGGTGGTATGATTGTTATGGATGAAACCACCTGCATGGTGGATATGGCAAGGTATTTCCTTGCTTTTACTCAGAAGGAATCCTGCGGAAAATGCACTCACTGCCGTATTGGAACAAAGCGAATGCTGGAAATCCTTGAAAGAATAACAAGCGGTAACGGTAAAGAAGGAGATATTGAGAAGCTTGAGGAATTAGCCCTTAATGTTAAAGAGGGTTCCCTTTGCGGTTTAGGCCAAACGGCTCCCAATCCGGTGCTTACTACCCTGAAGTATTTCAGGGACGAATACGAGGCTCACATTTACGATAAAAAATGCCCTGCTAAACAGTGCAAAGCTCTTATAACTTTCATCGTGGAGGCAGAGAAGTGTAAGTCCTGCGGGCTGTGCGCCCGTAAATGCCCTGCAAATGCCATCGAGGGAGAAAAGGGGAAGCCTTATAAAATTATCCCCGAAAAATGTGTAAAATGCGGCACATGCATTCAGGTCTGCCGTTTCAACGCAATTAGAGTAGAATAGGTTTGGAGGGGGAAAAATGGAAGAAATCAGGCTCAATATAAATGGACGGGAAGTGAAGGGCCGTAAAGGTCAAACCATCGTTGAGGTAGCCCGGGAAAACGGCATTGAAATTCCTACCATGTGCTACGATGAAAGGGTAAAAATTTACGGCTCCTGCGGAGTATGCCTTGTGGAAGTGGAAGGAGCCCCCAAGCTTTTAAGGGGTTGCGCTACGGAAATTTCCGAAGGAATGATAATAAGGACAAATACCGACAGGGTAAGAAAGGCGAGAAAAATAGCCTTTGAACTTCTGCTGTCAAACCATATAGGAGATTGCCGGCCACCATGCCAGCAGGCATGTCCTGCCCATACGGATTGTCAGGGTTATGTAGGGTTAATTGCCAACGGCCAATACGAGGAAGCGGTTAAACTCATTAAAGAACAGCTGCCGCTGCCTGCCAGTATAGGAAGGGTTTGTCCTCATCCCTGCGAGGATGCTTGTCGCAGGCAGCTTCTCGAAGAACCCGTTGCTATCGCATGGTTGAAACGGTTTGTGGCGGATGTAGACCTATCCTTAGATAGCCCTTACATGCCGGAGATTGACCTACCTACCGGCAAGAAGGTAGCGATAGTGGGTGGAGGCCCGGCAGGACTGAGTGCTGCATATTACCTTGCAAAGGCCGGGCATAGGGTCGTCATATATGAGGCAATGGAAAAACTGGGGGGGATGTTGAGATACGGCATACCCCAGTACAGGCTTCCAAAAGAAGTGCTGGATAAAGAGATAGAACTCATTTCCCGAATGGGAGTTGAGTTTGTCACAAACTGCAGGATAGGAAAGGATGTTTCGCTGGATTATTTGAGGAAAAATTTCGATGCCGTATTTGTGGCAATTGGAGCATGGAAAAGCTCCAAACTGGGCTGCCCGGGTGAAGAGCTGGAAGGAGTGCTCGGCGGGATAGAATTTTTAAGGGCTGTAACAAAGGGCGAGCCTATTGAAATTGGCGATAGAGTAGCCGTTGTAGGTGGCGGAAATACCGCAATGGATGCAGCAAGAACCGCACTGCGTTTGGGAGCAAAAGAGGTATACGTGCTGTACAGGCGAACAAAAGAGGAAATGCCCGCAAATGAAGTGGAAATTGTGGAAGCTGAAGAAGAAGGAGTTAAATTTATATTCCTGGTAGCTCCAAAGGAAATAATCGGCGAAAACGGTAAGGTTATTGCAATAAAACTTCAAAAAATGAGGCTTGGAGAACCGGATGCCTCGGGCAGGAGGAAACCCGAACCGATTCCCGGAGAAGAAATGATCCTGGAAGTGGAGACGATAATTGCCGCCATAGGGCAGGAGGTAAATGCCGAAGGCATTGAAGGACTTTCTCTAACCCGCAGGAAAACCATAAGTGCCGATGAAAAAACTTATGCTACCAATTTACCGGGTGTGTTTGCCGGCGGAGATGCCATTAACGAAGGTCCGGGAATTGCTATTGAAGCAATAGCTGATGGTAAAAACGCAGCCGAGGTTATAAAAACTTATCTGGAAGGCCAAATTATACCCATCAAAGAAAGCTATATAGTTAAAAGGGAAGGCTTGACCAGAGAAGATTTTGCCGATAGGGAAATAGAAAACCGGGTGCATATGCCTCATTTATCACCCCAGGAAAGAAAAGGGAATTTCCTGGAAATAGTGAAAGGTTTTACCGAGGAAGAAGCACGGAAAGAGGCAATGCGGTGCTTGGAATGCGGGTGCAAGGATTACTTTGAATGTAAATTGATAAAATATGCCAATGAGTACGAGGTAAACCCCGAAAGGTTTAGCGGTGAGGCCAAAAAATACAACTATAAAGACGAACATCCCTTTATAATAAGGGACCCTCAAAAATGTATACTTTGCGGCTTATGTGTAAGGGTCTGCGAAGAGGTAATGGGCGTTACTGCATTGGGGTTTGTAAACAGAGGATTTGAAACGGTAATAAAACCTGAATTTGAACTACCCCTGAAGGATACCTCCTGTATTTCCTGCGGACAATGTGTGGCCGTTTGCCCGACGGGTGCACTTCAGGAAAGATTCTTCGTTAAAAAACCGGTACCGGTAAAGACTGAAAAGAAGGAAACGGTATGTTCCTTCTGTGGTGTGGGATGCAGTACTTTACTTGATATGTCAGGAGAAAAGGTTTTAAGGGTACTACCTGATAAGGAAAGCAGGGTGGATGAAGGGCATCTTTGCGTTAAAGGGCGTTTTGGCTTTGACGCATTGTTAAAGCAAGAATTAATAAAAACTCCGATGGTCAGGCTGAAGGATGAAATTAAAGAAATAAGCATTGATGACGCCGTAAATTATGTAAACAGAAAAATTCAAGGCATAAAAGCCCGATATGGGGAAGACAGCATTGCTATTTTTGCATCACCCGGGATGACCAATGAGGAATTGTATTTAATTAAGGAACTGGCTCAAACAATTAAAACTCCTTATGTGGCTTCTTTTGGAAATTCTCCCGGGGGAATTAAAGAGGTTCTCGGTGTTGATGGTTCGACGGTAACCCTGGAAGAGGTTACTGCAGCGGATGTAATACTTTTAACCGGGTGTCATTTAATGGAAGATTATGCCGTCGTGGGGGTTAAGGTAAGGAAGGCACTGGGTCGCGGCGGAAAACTAATTGTGGTGAACGAAGTAAGGACGATAGCCGATGATTGGGCTGATCTTGCAGTAAGACCGCAAAACAACACCGAATTTATCAAAGCCCTGATAAAAGGGTTATTAGAAGAAGGAGTGAATCCCGGTATTATTAACCTTGAAGGTTTAGAAGAATTGAAAAAATCCGTGGAAGATGCTTCCATCACCGATGAGGTAAAAGAAGTTGTCAAACTCTTCGGTAAGGCAAAAAATGCCGTAGTTATTTTTGATCACGACAGATTAACAAAAGAAGCCGAAAAACTTCTCGCTCAGTTAGCGGTGATCTCCGGACATTTGGGCAGGCCCAGGAACGGGTTGTTGATGTTGAGGAGTAAAAACAATTCTCAGGGAATCTCCGACTTAGGATTGAATCTGGATAATGAATTCCTGTTGAAATTAATAGAAGATGGTAGAATAAAAGCCGCCCTTATTTTTGGAGAGGATCCGGTAGCTGAAGATAATTCATTGAAAGATATTTTTGCAAGACTTGAATTTTTAATGGTTCAGGACTCAACCCTTACGGAAACTGCAAAACTTGCTGAAGTGGTGGTGCCTGCCCAATCGATTCTTTCCAAAAAAGGAACCTTCACCAGTTTTGAGGGCAGGATTCAGTGGTACGAAGGACCGAATAAGGTGGAAAACATCGAGGACTGGAAATTCATTCTGAAGCTTGCCAATTCTTTGGGTTACGGCAAAAACTTCTCTAAGGTGGAGGAAATAGATTTTGAAATTTCATATCGGGTGCCGGCTTATAAGGATATCAGGCTTGCAGCTTTGAGAAAGGGCGGAGTGATGAAAAAAGCCGGGATTGACGGTATAAGGCTTTCAGCAGCTCGGAATACGAAAATGTTTAAAGAAAGGAAACTGACCGATGCCCTGGAGAGAAAATTTATTAAAAAATTAATTGAAACAGGGATTCTCAAATAGTATAATTTTATAAAAAAAGAGCCCGTATTTTTGCAAAAAAATACGGGCTCTCCTTGTTAATTTTTTGTAAAAAAAGAGGAATTCTCCTAAAGCCGTTGAATATTAATATGTTATGAAATTAAGCTGGGAAAGGGATGTTACTATGAAGGTCGGGGTACCAAGGACACTTTTTTATTATGCTTATTCGCCGTTTATTTGTAGTTTTTTTGAAGAACTCGGCGTGGAAGTGGTGGTCTCCGAGCTGACTTCAAAAAAAATAATAGATGAAGGAGTAGAGGATGCGGTTTCCGATGCATGTGTTCCAATAAAACTTTTCCACGGTCATGTAAAGAATTTGTTAAATAAAGTCGATTTCGTTTTGGTCCCCAGACTCGTCAGTGTAAACGATGAGTCGACTTTTTGTCCAAAATTTTTAGGACTACCCGATATGCTGGAAAGCTCCCTACCCGACTTTGATAACATGCTGGAAGTCAGGGTAGATACGAAAGGTAAAAGAAGTGAACTTTTCAAAACCTGTTTAAAAACTGCCGGTACCCTGGGAATTGGTTTTTTTAAAACTTTAAGAGCTTTCAATAAGGCCTTAAAAAATTATGAAGAATACAAACGGAAATTTAGGGAGGGAACCATACCATATCTCGGTGTGGAATCTCGGGACAAAAATAGCGACGTAATCATCGGGGTGGTAGGTTATCCTTACATATTATACGATTCCTACCTCAGCCTTGATATCATAAAAAAATTAATCTCAATGGGATGCCATGTGGTAACTCCCGAAATGCTTGCGGAAGAGGAAAAAAGGCGGGAAGATTTGAAATTAAGAAAACTGCTTTTCTGGACTTTTAGCAACGGGGTATTGAGGGCTTCCTACAATTTTATAAGGGAAAATAAGGTAGATGGAATTATACATGTGACAGCTTTCGGGTGTGGTCCTGACTTTATAGTGGATAAGCTTTTAGAATTGGAATGCAAAGAAAAAAATGTTCCTTTTCTTACCGTTACCTTAGACGAACACACCGGACAGGAGGGCGTAAATACCCGATTGGAAGCTTTCGTCGATATGATAAGAATTAAAAAGGCAAGAAAAGAGGCGGCAGTGTCATGAGAAAGGTCTCCTTTCCTTTTGTGGGAACGGCAAATATACCCTTTGAAAATCTTATGAGAGCCTTCGGCAATGATGTTATACTGCCTTCAAGGCCAACAAAAGAAACATTAAGCCTCGGGACAAAGTACGCACCGGAATTTGCCTGCCTACCCTTTAAAATAGTTCTGGGCACATACATCGAGGTTCTGGAAAAGGGGGCAAATACCCTTGTCTCCACCGGGGGGGTGGGGCCCTGCAGGGCCGGGCTGTATACCGCATTGCAGGAAAAAATTTTAAAAAGCCTCGGATATGAATTTGAGATGATTACTCTGGAACCCCCCAGCCGTTATCTTAAAGATTTAATTCAAAATATAAAAAAATTAATAAATGTAAAATTGAGCTTTAAAGATTATATAAGAATAGCAAAATTTATCTGGAAAGAGCTTCAGTTACTCGATAAAGCCGAAAAACTAAGCCATAAGGTCAGGCCTTTAGAGGTGAAAAAAGGGGAGGCTTCTCTTGCCTATAAAAAAGCCGTGGATCTGGTGAGAGAGGCAAAGGATTTGAAAGAGCTTTTAGAAGTGGAAAGAGAGATTGAAAACCTTTTTGATAAAATTGATAAAAAAGATATTGACCCGATAAAAATCGGCATAGTGGGAGAAATATACGTACTTCTTGAACCTTCAGCAAATTTAGAGATAGAAGAAATGCTCGGCGATCTGGGAGTATATGCCGAAAGATCCATGTTTCTTGCAGGATACACCTTTTATAATGCCATTATGGATTTATTTAGAAGGCCCGGAGAAATGGATGTAAAAAAGGAGGCTATGCCTTATTTTAAAGAAATGTGTGGAGGGCATGGAAGGGAATCTGTAGGAAATGCGATTATTTTTGCAAAAAGGGGATTTGACGGAGTTATTCAACTTTCACCTTTCACATGTATTCCTGAAATAGTTGCAAAGAGCATCTTACCCAGGGTGTGCGAAAAATACAACATAGGTTTTTTACCCGTTACTTTGGATGAACAGACCGGCAAGGAAGGGTTAAGAACCAGAATAGAAGCTTTTGTGGATCTACTTTCGGCCAGGAAGAAGAAAAATTTCATAAAAGGAGATGCTAAAAATGGCGCATTATTTGGGTATTGATGTGGGCTCGGTTAGCACAAATATTGTTATAATTGATGACAATGGAGAGGTAAGGGAAGCCATATATCTCAGGACCCAGGGACAGCCTATAAAAGCTGTCCAGGAAGGGCTCAGAATGCTTGCCAATAAGGAAAAGGAGTACTGTATTAAGGGTGTGGGTACAACGGGCAGCGGAAGGCAATTGGCAGCGGTAATAGTAGGTGCGGATGTGGTTAAAAACGAAATTACAGCCCATGCGGTGGCTGCCCAGAAGGAAGTTCCTGATGTACAAACAGTAATAGAAATCGGTGGACAGGATTCAAAAATCATAATTTTAAGGGATGGGGTTGTAACGGATTTCGCTATGAACACAGTATGTGCGGCGGGCACAGGATCCTTTTTGGACCAGCAGGCTAACAGGCTCGGAATACCTATTGAAGAATTCGGTAGTTTGGCGCTAAAATCTCAAAATCCTGTAAGGATTGCAGGAAGATGTGCCGTTTTTGCCGAATCGGATATGATACACAAACAACAACTGGGACATAAATTGGAGGATATTATAAGAGGTTTATGCCAGGCATTGGTCAGAAATTACTTAAACAATGTGGGAAAGGGGAAGGAAATACTGCCCAGGGTGGTATTTCAGGGAGGGGTAGCTGCGAATCTGGGTATGAAAGCTGCTTTTGAAGAAGCCCTTCAAATGGAGGTTTACGTCCCAAAATACCATCACGTAATGGGCGCTATAGGTGCAGCCCTCCTCGCAAAGGATGCCGGAGTAAAAAACACTAATTTCCGAGGGTTCAGAGCCAGTGAATTATTCTTTACAGCGGACAGCTTTGAGTGCCGGGGTTGTTCCAATCGCTGTGAAGTGGTAAACATCAAGATGGATGGTAAGATAATCGCCCGCTGGGGGGACAGATGCAATAAATGGAAGACAATGGAAAATAGCTTCTAAAGGCAATAGAGCCTGCTGATGGTTAACTATCGATACCCATGCTTTACGGTACCTTGCTAATCATCAGCAGGCATTAATATTTTTCCTCCTTGGGCTTTGAGTTATAAAAGTAAATTTTAGCAATTCTGTAGAAAGTCGACAGGAAAATTAAATACTAAAAAAAGGAAATAATAAAAAAAGGTCAAATACTAATAATAATCCCTTTTACCTAAAATTTAGAGGTGATGCTACCGGTGTATGAATTATTGGCCCAATTAGCAAAGTACCTGATTATTGGGCTTTTATATTATCTATTATATAATTTTTTAAAGATAATGATTATGGATATAAGAGAATACGACCAGGAAGGACCGGGATATTTTTTACAAACCGAGGAGGGAAAGGAGATTCCTTTGTTAAAGGTTACAACCATCGGCAGGGCTGTGGATTCCGATATTGTGATTGATGATCCTTATTTATCCAGCAAACATGCCTTAATATACAAAAAAGGCAATTCGCTTTATATTCAGGATTTAAAAAGTACAAACGGAACTTTTTTGAACGGAGTAAAAATTAGAAAACCGGTGAAATTAAAAGAGAATGACGTGCTGGTCCTGGGCAGTAAAAAGTACATCTTAAAGAGGAGGGAGTTAAATGAGCCCTCAGATTGAAAATATTTATAATAAATCGGCTGCAGTATTTGCAATCACCGGTATAGTGAATTTTCTACTCCTCTCTTATTTCAATAAAGCCCTGGGACTTGGGATTTTTTACAGTGCGTTAATTTTTTTAGCGGTGTTTTTCCTTTGCTATATTGTAAATTATAAATTTATTGAAAGTTCGGATACTTATTTATTCATTATTCCAAGTCTTTTAGTGGAGCTGGGACTTACAATGCTCTGCAGAATAAACCCAGACCTGTTTAAAAGACAGTTATTGTTTTATATAGCCGGTAGTTTCCTTTTTATTTTTTCTACATTGCTTACTAAATATTTTATTAAAAAAATTAATAGCCCAATGTTATTTTTTATTCTAACTTTTATTTTTTTACTATTACCCGTATTGTTTGGTGTGGAAAGGGGCGGAGCCAGAAACTGGATTTTAATTAATGGGTATTTTTCTTTTCAACCTTCCGAAATAGCCAAATTATTTTATGTATTTTACCTTGCTTCAAACCTAAGGGAAGGAAGGATAGAAAAATTACATAGATTAATATTGGAAATATTTTCAATTATAGTATTATTGATTTTAACCAGGGATTTAGGAGGAGCGATGCTGTTTTACTTGACGGCATTATTTATGATATTTATAGCCACCTCCAGGTATGATTACTTTTTGCTGGGATTCATAGTAATCGTACTGCTGGGAGGAGCAAGCTTTTACCTTATGCCTTATGTCAGAGCAAGGGTTCTTGCATGGCTGGATCCCTGGCAGGATGTTCCTGGAAGGGGTTACCAGATAGCCCAGTCATTGTTCGCCATCGCTCAAGGAGGTTTTTTCGGTACGGGGCTGGGGTTGGGACATCCCGACTATATTCCGGCGGTAGCTACCGATTTTATATTTTCGGCCTTCACCGAGGAGTTCGGATTCTTGGGCGGGCAGGCCCTTATATTATTGTATTTTTTGCTTGTTTACAGAGGAGTAAGAATATCCCTTTTTTCCAAGGATCCGTATTTGTCCTTAATATCGGCGGGATTGACAGTGTTCTTCGGTTTACAGGTTTTTACCATTATAGGCGGGGTGATAAAGCTTATCCCGGTAACGGGGGTTACACTTCCCTTTATGAGTTATGGAGGCAGTTCAATGATCATTAGCTTTACGGCTTTCGGAGTATTAAATGGAGTTTGGATATCTACGAGACGGGAGGAGGTGATGGAATAATAAAAATGAATAATTTAAAAAAAAATATCAAAACTACCTTTTATATATTCTGCCTGTTATTTTTATCTTTAATGTCTTATTTAACCTATTTTCAGCTCTATGAAAGGCAAAAACTTATAGAAAGCTCCTACAACAGGAGGCTGTGGGAGCAGGAGACAAAAATTAAAAGGGGTACAATTTACGATAGAAACGGTGTTACCCTTGCAGAGACAATAGATTTAGGTACCGAGAAAAAGAGAATATATATAAGCGGTGAAGCTTTTGGCCCTTTGCTGGGTTATTCCTCGATGAAGATAGGGCGCTCGGGGCTTGAAAGCGCATTGAATGGAGAGCTTCTCGGGATTGCCCAGAAGGAACCCTTATCTTTGTTGAGACAAAAAATATACGGTTTATCTCAGGGGAATGATGTGTACCTTACCGTAGACGCAGAGCTTCAAAAAAAGGCTTATAGTCTATTGGAAGGGAAAAGGGGGGCGGTAGTAGCTTTAGAGCCTGAAACGGGAGCCGTACTTATAATGGTAAGTTCACCCGGTTTTGACTCAAATAAAGTAGAGGAACAATGGGAAAAACTGAAAGGCGATAGGGGCCTTCCTTTGTTAAACAGGGCTTTAACCGGACTTTATCCTCCGGGCTCTGCTTTCAAGGTGGTTACCCTGAGCGGGGTGCTTGAGAATTTTACCGGTATAGAAAAGGAAAAATTCGAGACAAAGGGTTACATAAAAGTGGGTGGCAGGGTTATAAAGGATGATAATTCAATCAAACCGGGAGAATACAGCCTTAAGGAGGCTTTTGCAGTATCCAGCAACGCTATTTTTGCAGGGCTGGGATTGAGGCTGGGGAGGGATAAGCTTTTAAAGATAGCCGGGGATTTTGGGTTCAATTCAAAAATACCTTTTGAAATGTATGTAAAAAAGAGTCAATTTCCAGGGCATTCCCTGATGGATAGCGATGTACAGTTAGCCGAGGACTCCATAGGTCAGGGGAAGGTTCTGACCACTCCGCTGTTAATGGCATCGATAGCTCAGATAATTGCAAATCACGGGGTTTACCACAGCCCCTATATAATTGATAAAGTAAAAACCCCCTTGGGACAGGTGAAGGTAAATAATTTAAGGACTGTAAGGAAAACGGTGATTTCACCCCAGACGGCGGATATTGTGAGAGATTATATGGTGGAAGTAGTGGAAAAGGGTACGGGTAAAGCGGCAAGAATGAAGGATATTAAAGTGGCGGGTAAAACGGGAACGGCGGAGAATCCCCATGGAGAGCCTCATTCCTGGTTTATCGGATTTGCTCCGGCCCAGGATCCGGCTATAGCCATAGCCGTTATAGTGGAAAATGGTGGCTCAGGGGGCAAAGTCGCTGCTCCTATAGCACGAGAAATTATAGAGTATTATTTTAAGATTAGAAATAGAAAATAGTTTCTCAGGAGGTATTATGTATGAAGAAAAGCCTGCTGGCTGACGGCGCACTCCTTTTCGTAACAATGGGGTGGGGGCTCAATTTCGTAGTAATGAAAAATGTATTTTTGAAATTGACGCCGTTCATGTATTTAGCGGTAAGGTTTCTTATTGCCTTTCTAATACTTTCGGGGATTTTCAATGAAAACCTTTGCAATTTTTCAAAGGAAGATATCAAAGGTGGGCTTTTGGCAGGATTATTCCTATTCTTAGGTTTTGCTTCCCAGGCAGTGGGGCTTTTATACACCACGCCTGCAAAATCCGGGTTTATTACGGGAAGCAGTGTGGTGATGGTACCCTTTTTTGCCTATTTTGTAACCAAAAAATTTCCCGGCTGGTCTCAGGTAACCGGAGCGTTACTGGCATTTCTCGGGCTTGCGGTAATTTCCGTTGAAGGTAACCTTAAAATAAACCCGGGGGATTTAATAACCGTTTTTTGTGCCATTTTTTTTGCGTTGCAGATAGTTGTAATAGAGTATTATGCAAAAATAGCCGGTTCCGTCAACCTTGCTATCCTTGAAACCGGCATTGCGGGGATACTATCCCTTATAACCGGTGCTATGTATGAGCCCATGCCCGCCAAACTCGATCTAATGAGCTGGGCAGCAATTTTATACGCATCGATTTTCTGCACTGCCGGTGCCTTCGTAATTCAAAATATCGCACAAAAGTACACCACTTCTACCCATGCAGCGGTGATTATGTGTATGGAATCGGTTTTTGCAGGGGTTTTTTCTTATATTTTCTGGCACGAGCCCATTACATTAAAAACCCTTTCGGGATTTTTTCTGATTCTGGCCGGTGTTTTAATTACCGAACTTTTACCCACAGGTAAAATGAAGAAGGCTGACCTGCCGGGCTAATCTCCGTCGATATGCCTCAGGGAAAAGGATGAGATAAGCCCGCATACCAGGAAAATTTCGGCAAAAAGGAACATAATTATATATGAAAAATTTTCGATTATTACCCCTCCCAGCAGAGGGAGAAAAGTAGTGGGAGCGGTAAGGGTATTAATCAATCCAATATAAAGAGGTCTTTTCTCCTCGGGGGCTATTTTAAGTAAGTAATTGAAAATGCCTACCCATATTCCGCTGTTAGTGGCGCCGATGAGCATAAAGGTCATAATGTAAAGCGGTATATATGGTAAATGTTTTAAAAATAGCAAATTTGATAATAGTGCCAGAACGGGCGGAAGTGTAATGAGGTAACCGGTAATTTTTATAACCTTTTTACTTCCGAATATATCGTTGACCCTGCCGAAAATTAACCCGGCGATAATGAAGCCCACCATCTGGAAAGAAACAAATATCCCCACCATATCTTCGGGAAGTCCAAGATTTGTCCTCGCATAGGTAATATAAAAGGGAAGCGGTAAAAAGAAAAACCTGAAAAGGGTGTTAACCAGGATAAGCCTGGAAAAGTCCTTATCGCTTTTAAAAACCAACGGAATGCCTTTCAGATATTCTGCTAAGCTCGGCGCATTGTTTGTTTTACTTTTTTCATCCTCTATTAAGCGGGAAAAGGAAAAAAATGAAAGGAGTGCAAAAAGCAGCGCTAAGGAGAATATTATTATGTAATTATATGGAAAAATTATGGTCTTAACGTTTAAAATACCTTTTATAATAAAACCCGTTAAAAATGAAAGGCTGCCGCTTAAAAACTGAGTTTTAGAATAGTAGCGCCCCCTCATAGGTACCGGTATGGATTTAGCAAAAAGGTCAATCCACGGGACCCCTGTTATCCCATCGGCAAAGGACATAAGGGTAAAAAATAAGAAAAATAAAATAAGAGCTAAGTTGGGGGTTTTTACCGCCAGAAATGCCGATAATATTATTGATAAGAGAGCAAACCTGTACAAAATTGCACCAATTAAGACGAGCGGTTTTTTATAAGGGAGGCCCTCGGCCCTCCTGGCTACCAGCAGCTGGGGCAAAAACCATCCGCAGTTTCGTATGGTGGTAGTAAGTCCTATAAGAACCGGAGAAGAGGTCAGCATGCTGACAAAAGAAGGTATGATGGTGCCCGGATCTATAAAGGATGTAGAGATATTAAAAAAAATTGAATCGTAGCTTAAAGCATTGAAGTTATTTTTTACTTTTTTTTCCTTGAGGTTGTATTGTTCCTGCAGATTTTGCAATTTTTATCCCCCCCCGATATTTCAGTATAACATAAATTAAAAAGGGCGGATACCCTAATTATTTTTTAAATTTCGTATTTTAATTATTTTATTGAAGGATAAAGTTTTTTTTTGTAGAATAATTTAAACTAAGGATTATTACGGGAGTGAGCATGGTGTTATTTGAAGTAAAAAGTGTTAAGGAAGCGGTTAATATCATAGAAGAAAATATAAATATTACCGATAAAGGTTTTGAAGAAGTGGATTTATTTGAAGCAGCAGGAAGGGTGGTTTATTCGGAAGTACAGGCCACGGAAGATGTTCCTGCCTTTAATAGATCCACGGTAGACGGTTATGCGGTAATTGCTAAGGATACCTTCGGTGCCGGCGAAGTTGTACCCGCTATACTTGAAGTGATCGGTGAAGTAAGGATGGGTGAAAAAACGGAACTAAAAATAAGTCCGGGGCAGGCTGTAAGAATTTCTACCGGAGGAATGCTTCCCGAAAATTCCGATGCGGTCGTTATGCTTGAATATACACATCCCCTTGATGACAAAACACTGCTTATCGAAAAACCGGTAGCTCCCTTTGAAAACGTAATAAAAAAAGGCGAGGATATTGCGACGGGGGAGGTCCTTTTTAGGAAAGGTCACACCCTGAGAACCCAGGATGTGGGAGCATTAGCGGCACTGGGTATCACGAGGGTCAAAGTGTTCAAAAAGCCCAAAATTGGCATTATTTCTTCCGGGGATGAGGTAAAAGAGCCCGATGAAAAAGTAGATATGGGAGAGATAAGGGATGTCAACACCTATACCCTGTTTTCCGCTTTAAAAGCCCTCGGTGCAGTGGGAATACCTCTCGGAATTGTGAGGGATGATTTTGATCAAATAAAAAACACCTTGAAGCTTGCTCTGGAAAACTGCGATGCGGTAATTATTTCGGGTGGAAGTTCCGTGGGCACCAGGGACCTCACCTTAAAAGCTATAAACAGTTTGGGAGAACCGGGATTAATTTTCCACGGTTTGTCGGTAAAACCCGGGAAACCCACGATTTTTGCTGCTGTTAAAGGAATTCCTATCCTTGGACTTCCCGGACATCCTGTATCTGCTCTGGTGATTTTCGAACTCATCGGAAGGCCTCTGGTAAATTTACTCATGGGCAGGGACAAAGATTATGGCGTATATGAAATTTTGGCAAAATGCGATAAAGATTTATCATCGGCTGCAGGAAGGGAGGACTATATCAGGGTAAGGCTGGAAAAAAGGGAAGATGAACTATGGGCTGTCCCGGTTCTGGGGAAGTCGGGAATGATTTGCACGATGTCAAAATCGGATGGCCTTTTAAAGATTCCCCCGGAAAGGGTAGGGATATCGAAAGGAGAAATGGTAGAAGTAATTTTATTAAAATAAGTAAAATATTATTTACCCTATTTTTAAAGAGGTGTTTACTGTGAAGAAAAAGGATATATATTTGGATGCCCTTCCATTGGAAGAAGCTAAGGACGTTTTTTTTGGAGAACTGGAGAGAGCGGGTATTTTTTCAAAAAAATCTGTGGAAGAAATTAATGTATCGGAATCCCTGGGGAGAATTACCGCCGAGCCAATTTTTTCTAAGATATCGTCTCCCCATTACAATGCCGCTGCTGTAGATGGAATTGCCGTTTTATCGGAAAGGACTTACGGGGCATCGGAAACAACGCCGATTATTTTATCAAAAGGCGAATTTGAAGTGGTGGATACGGGGGACCCGCTCCCGCCCAATATGGACAGCGTAATTATGATGGAGGATGTGAATTTTATTTCCGATGAGAAAGTTGAAATAATCTTTCCCGCATTACCCTGGCAAAATGTAAGGCTAATAGGGGAAGACGTGGTGGCAACAGAACTTATAGTTCCGGAAAACCACCGACTTCGGCCACAAGATATAGGGGCTATACTTGCAGGGGGGCACGTAAACATAAAGGTTTACAAAAAACCGGTTTTTGTCATAATCCCTACAGGTACGGAACTTGTCAATCCGGGGGAGGAGCTAAAGCCGGGCGATATAATAGAATACAATTCAAAGGTATTTAAAGCTCTTTTGGCCGAGTGGGGAGCGGAGGCCCTGATATTCGAAAAGCATAAAGATGATTATTACCGAATAAAAGAAGCGGTGGAAAAAGCTTTAAAGATCGCCGACGGAGTAATAATAAATGCCGGTTCGTCCGCGGGGAGGGAAGATTTTACTGCAAATATAATAAAGGATCTGGGCAAGCTCCTGGTTCATGGGGTTTCCATAAAACCGGGCAAACCCGTTATCCTCGGGCTGGTGGAGAATAAGCCCGTTCTCGGCATTCCCGGTTATCCCGTTTCTGCTTTTTTAACCATGGAGCTTTTTGCAAAGCCTCTGGTTTTAAGGATGCAAGGACAGTCCTTTACGGAAAGAGAAAAAATACGGGCAATATGTACAAGAAGAATTGTTTCCAGCATAGGAAGTGAAGAGTTTGTCAGGGTAAAAATAGGAAAGATCGGCGACGAGTTCGTTGTATCTCCTTTGCACAGAGGGGCCGGGACTATTACCTCATTGGTCAGGGCGGATGGAATTTTGAGGATTCCCGCAAATAAAGAAGGAATAGAGGCGGGGGATTGCGTAGAAGTTGAGCTTTTAAAGGACAAAAAGGAAATAGAAAATACCGTTGTGATAATAGGAAGCCACGATGTGGCGATTGATATACTTGCCAATGAGGTCAAGAGGCGGTATCCGGAGATTAATTTATCTTCTGCAAATGTAGGAAGTATGGGTGGAATAATGGCGCTGAAAAGAAAGGAAGCCCACGCAGCAGGAATGCATTTGCTCGATGTGGATACGGGAGAATATAACATTCCTTATATAAGGCGTTATCTTAGAGATGAAAAAATAGTCCTTGTAAACCTTGCCTTTAGAGAACAGGGATTAATTGTTATGAAGGGCAATCCCAAAAATATAAAAGGGATAGAGGACTTAAAGAGAAAAGATATTACCTTTGTTAACCGGCAAAAAGGGGCAGGGACCAGGCTTCTTTTGGACCTGAAATTAAAACAGCTGAATATTTCACCGGAGAAAATAAGAGGTTACGATAGAGAAGAATTTACCCATTTGGCGGTGGCTGCCCAGGTAGCGGGAGGAACCGCGGATTGCGGGCTTGGTATTCTGTCGGCGGCCAAGGCATTGGACTTGGATTTTATACCCGTTTCGCCGGAAAGATACGATCTGGCTATTTTATACGAATATTTCGAGATGGAGGCGGTTCAAAAAGTACTGGAGGTATTAAGAAGCGTAGAATTTAAGGAAAAATTAAAAGTCCTTGGGGGGTATGATACTTCTCTTACAGGTGAGATTATTGGGGGTGATTAAATGATAGATAAGTGCGGTAGAAAAATAAATTACCTGAGAATATCGGTTACGGACCGGTGCAATTTCCGGTGCCGTTACTGTATGCCGGTAGAAGGGGTAAAAGCTTTAAGACACGAAGAAATACTGAGCTTCGAAGAAATTCTTCGATTTGTAGAGGCTGTGGCCCCCCTTGGGATTGAAAAGGTCAGGGTTACCGGAGGCGAGCCGCTTGTCCGAAAAGGAATGGTGGAATTTATTTCTGCACTTTCCTCGATCGAGGGTATATCGGATATTTCGATGACCACCAACGGTTCGCTTTTTAAAGAAGTGTCGCATGACCTCAAAAAAGCAGGTTTAAAGAGGGTAAATTTTAGCCTTGATACGCTGAATCCCGAAAAATTTTCCTATATCACTCGATGGGGTAAATTAAAGGACGTGTGGGAGGGCATAGAAGAGGCGCTGCGCCTGGGTTTTAATCCCGTAAAGATAAATACGGTGGTTGCTCGGGGTTTTAACGATGATGAGGTTGAAGATTTCGCAAAACTCACAGTAGAATATCCTGTTGTGATACGTTTTATTGAGCTGATGCCGCTGGGAGATGGAGGATGGACAAAAGGAAGATTTATCTCAGCCCAGGATATAAAGGCAAGGATAAAAAGCGAGCTATTAAAGGTAAATAATATCGAGGGCAATGGACCCGCCGAGTACTTCCAATTGAAAAATGCAAAAGGGGTAATCGGTTTTATTACCCCTATAAGCCGGCATTTCTGCGAAAGCTGCAACAGGGTAAGGCTTACCGCCGATGGAAAGTTAAAACCCTGTCTTGCTTCTTCAGCGGAGCTCGATGTAAAGGGTTTGATGAGAAGCGGTGCCGGTATTGCAGAAATTAAAGAGGTTTATAAAGAAGCCCTATCTATAAAGCCTTACGGCCATAATATGAGTTATGATAAAAATGATGAGGGGCGGAATTTAAAAAGAAAAATGTGGCAAATAGGAGGTTAGCAGGGTGGAGTTCACACATTTTAACGAACAGGGCCGGGCTAAAATGGTGGATATTGGCGAAAAAGATGTAAGTTTCCGGGAAGCTCTTGCCTGCGGATATGTTTACATGAAACGGGAAACCTTAAATATGATCGTAGAGGGCAGGATAAAAAAAGGCGATGTGCTTGCGGTAGCTCAGGTAGCCGGAATAATGGGTGCCAAGGAGACATCAAGGTTGATACCCATGTGCCATAATATTCCGCTTACCGGTGTAGACATAAATTTTCAAATAATGGAAAAAGAAAGCGCCATAAGGGTAGAAGCACGGGTAAAATGCATCGGAAGAACCGGCGCGGAAATGGAAGCTCTGACTGCGGTGTCCATAGCATGTTTAACGATTTACGATATGTGCAAAGATGTGGACAAAGGTATGGTAATTAAAAACATCCAGCTTTTGGAGAAAACCGGTGGGAAATCCGGAAATTTTAAAAGGGAGGAAGAAAAACCATGGGAATAGTAGTGGCTGTTTCTTTAAGTGAGAAAAAGGGTGAAAAAAAGAGAAATGTGGAATTTGTGAATGTTTTAGAAGACTACGGTATTGAAGGAGATGCCCATGCAGGGGGCTGGCACCGCCAGATAAGCCTGCTGGCATTAGAAAGTATAAAAAAAATGCGAGAGAAGGGGTTAGATGTAAATCCGGGGGATTTTGCCGAGAATGTAACCACTGAAGGTATTGATTTTTCTGAAATTAAAATAGGCACTAAGTTAAAGGTGGGAGAGGTCCTCCTGGAAATCACCCAGAAGGGCAAGGTCTGCCATGAAAGATGTGCCATTTACTATCAAGCCGGTGATTGTATAATGCCGAAAGAAGGTGTTTTCGCAAAGGTCTTAAAAGGTGGCAAGATATATCCGGGAGATTCCATAGAGGTGATTGAAAATGATTAGAGTTGGTGTGATTACAGCCAGTGACAGGGGATACAGGGGAGAAAGGGAGGATATAAGCGGCAAGGTTATCGAAGAAATGGTAAGGGAAATTAATGGCTTTGTGGAAGAATACAAGGTTTTACCCGATGATTTAGAAGTTATCAAAAAAGAGCTTATTAATATGTCCGATAAGGGTATCGATTTAATTTTGACGACCGGGGGGACGGGTCTATCTCCCAGGGATAATACGCCCGAGGCTACTCTTTCGGTAGTGGAAAAACTCGTACCCGGAATTCCTGAGGCAATGAGGATGGCAAGCTTAGTAAAAACCCCCCATGCCATGCTTTCCAGGGCAGTTGCCGGCATCAGGGGGAAAACCCTTATTGTTAACCTCCCCGGAAGCCCGAAGGGGGTTAGGGAAAACCTATCGGTAATTTTACCCGCTCTTCCTCATGCTGTAGAGGTATTAAGGGGAGAAGTAAAGGATTGCGGAAAATAGTCTAATAGCCTGTATTTTTTTGCTAAAAATGGATATTATAAATTTAAGATTATTAAAAAATGAGATTTAATAAACTAAAAGTATAAAGAGAAATTTAAAAATAACGGAAGAAAGAAAATAAAAAAATTACAAATTGAACTTTTTCAGCCCTAAATTCTTAAAAAAAATTTGAGAGGGGGGATTGATTTTTATACATAAATTGGTTATTATTTGAATTGTAATTAGCACTCATTAAAGTTGAGTGCTAATAAAGCTATTAAAAGCCAAGACGAAGGAGGGTTTAGAATGGCTTTAAGACCTCTCGGAGATAGAATTGTTGTTAAGGTGCTCGACAAAGAGGAAAAGACAAAGGGTGGGATCGTTATTCCCGATACCGCAAAAGAAAAGCCCCAGAAAGGAGAAGTTATTGCAGTAGGTACCGGGGAAATTGTAGATGGGCAGAGGGTACCCCTGGAAGTGAAAGTGGGAGACAAGATAATTTTCTCAAAATATGCGGGTACCGAAGTAAAAATTGATGAACAGGAGTACTTAATATTAAGACAAAGCGATGTCCTGGCGGTAATAGAATAATTTTAACAGGGGGGAAGAAAAATGGCAAAACAGATTTTATTTGATGAAGAAGCTCGCAGGGCTCTTTTAAGGGGAATTGATAAACTGGCCAATACCGTTAAAGTCACCCTTGGACCAAAAGGTCGCAATGTGGTTTTGGACAAGAAGTTCGGCACACCTACTATTACCAATGATGGTGTTACAATTGCAAGGGAAATTGAATTAGAAGATCCCTTTGAAAATATGGGAGCCCAGCTTATTAAAGAAGTAGCTACAAAGACCCAGGATGTAGCGGGTGATGGTACCACTACCGCTACACTGCTTGCTCAGGCTATAATCCATGAGGGCATGAAAAACGTCGTTGCCGGAGCAAATCCCATGCTCATAAAGAAAGGAATTGAAAAAGCGGTTAAAGCTGTTGTAGAAGAACTCAAAACCTTCAGCAAACCCGTAGAAACAAAAGAAGCTATTGCTCAGGTAGCTTCCATTTCGGCAGCTGACGAAGAAATCGGAAGCCTCATTGCCGAAGCTATGGAAAAGGTAGGAAAAGATGGTGTAATTACGGTAGAAGAATCCAAAACCATGGGCACCACCCTGGAAGTTGTAGAAGGAATGGAATTTGACAGGGGCTACATATCCCCATACATGGTAACTGACACGGAGAAGATGGAAGCAGTTCTCGATGAACCATTCATATTGATTACCGATAAAAAACTTTCAAATGTTCAGGATCTTATCCCCATTTTGGAAAAAGTTGTACAAAACGGCGGAAAACTCTTGATAATTGCCGAAGATGTAGAAGGCGAAGCCTTGGCAACCTTGATAGTCAATAAACTCCGCGGAACTCTGCTTTCAGTAGCTGTGAAAGCTCCCGGCTTTGGTGACAGGAGAAAGGCAATGCTGCAGGATATCGCCATATTAACCGGCGGCCAGGTAATCTCTGAAGAACTCGGATTTGATATCAAAAATGCCACAATTGATATGCTCGGAAGGGCAAGACAGGTAAAAGTTGGCAAGGAGAACACCATAATTGTCGATGGATACGGCGATAAGGAAGAAATCAAAAAGAGAATTAATTCCATTAAAGCCCAGATCGAGGAAACTACTTCCGATTTCGATAGAGAAAAACTGCAGGAAAGACTTGCAAAACTTGCCGGCGGCGTAGCCGTTATAAAGGTTGGCGCAGCTACCGAAACCGAACTGAAAGAAAAGAAACACAGGATTGAAGATGCTCTTTCTGCTACAAAGGCTGCTGTGGAAGAAGGTATTGTACCCGGCGGCGGCACCGCTTTCATCAATGCTCTACCCGTGCTTGACAAGGTAGAAGCCGAAGGCGACGAAAAGATAGGTGTGGATATCATCAGGAGAGCATTGGAAGCACCTGTAAGGCAAATTGCTTACAACGCCGGTAAAGATGGCTCTGTAATTGTTGAAAAACTGAAGACTATGGAAAAAGGTATAGGCTTTGATGCCTTCCGTGAAGAGTTCTGCAACATGATCGAAAGGGGTATTGTGGATCCGACAAAGGTAACCCGCTCTACCCTCCAGAACGCCGCAAGTGTTGCCGCTATGGTCCTTACCACCGAAGCTGTTGTTGCAGAAATCCCTGAAAAGGAAAAGAACCCTCCGATGCCCAATCCTGATATGTATTAATGAAAAAGGGCCCGCTTTTAGCGGGCTCTTAAAATTTTGCAAGCGGCATAAATATTAATTTATTATCTTACCATCTATAGAAACCGTGACTTCCGAATAAGGTATTATTTTATCCGAGAGAGCCATTGCTTTCCTTACTGCATAGCTCATTCCGTTACAGCAGGGCACCTCCATTTTTATCACCGTGATACTTTTTATATCGTTATTTAATAATATATCCTTAAATTTCTCTATATAGCTTTCTAAGTCGTCCAATTTTGGGCATCCTATCAGAACCACCCGGTTTTTTAAGAAATCATTGTGAAAATTGGGATAGGCAAAGGCGGTGCAGTCCGAAGCTATAAGAAGGTCGGCATTTGCAAGAAATTTTGCTTTTGGATGAATAAGGTGTATTTGTACCGGCCAGGAATTAAGGTTGATGTTTTTATTAATTATTTCATTATTTATTGATTCATTAGTTAATGGCTTTCTTTGAGCTTGGGATTCCGCTTCTATTATTTCTATTGCATTTTCAGGGCATACAAGACAGCTTCCCATGCCATCACAAAGGTCTTCGCTTACGAGTCTTGCCTTACCGCCGATAACTTTTATTGCTCCCTCATGGCAGGCTTTTTCACAGAGCCCGCATCCGTTGCACTTTTCTTCGTTTATCCTTATTATCCTGCGCTTCATATCCTTCCTCCTGAAATTTAATATTTTTATATTCTTAAATCCAAGTATATCAGTAGGAATTAAAAAAATAAGTAACATGCGTTACCAAAATAAAAAAACTTTTACCGGGGCGGTAAAAGTTTGAGGATTAATATTCTTCAATTTGCTCTTTTATAATTTCATCTATGGAATTTAGTACCTGCTGATTTTCCTCTAAATTGAGAAGGATTTTTATTATTTTTTTTACATCCTCATTGACTACGGAATAAATAACCTCAACACCGGCTCTTTTCCCTTTTATAATTCCTTTTGTTTTTAATGCAGCAAGGTGCTGGGAAACCGTAGATTGAGGTAAATCCAAACAATCTTGAAGCTCGGTTACATTGCAGTCTTTACACAGTAATTTGCAGACAATGCATAGCCTTGCCGGGTGTCCTAAGGCTTTGAAAATCTCAGCGGTTTTTTCAATCTTTTTTTTGAATTCCTGTTTATCCATGTCATCCTCCAAAAAATTATTTTATATTATTATATTATTATAATATTATTATATATCAATAGGGAAAATTACTGTAAAGTATTAGTGAAAATAATAATATTAACAAGAACCCAAATTTTTATAATATTTTATATAAACCTGAAATTAACAAAATAAAATATAAACTTTGTAGAAAATTATCGAACAACAAATTATATTAATATTATACATCCTGTTTAGTCACAAGACAAGACAGTTTTATTTTTTAAATAAAAAAAATTTAATAATGTATAGACAACTATATATTATAATGATAAAATAATTATGGTGATGCAAGATGATAGATAAAAAAAGTCCGATTCCCGTCTACTTTCAATTAATGAATTACATTAAGGAAGAAATTAGAACAAAGAAATTAAAGCCCGGAGACCTTTTACCTTCGGAAAGGGAGTACTGTGAGAAATTTAACATAAGCCGGATGACTGTCAGACAGGCCCTGAAAGAACTGGAAAGGGAAGGGATAATAAAAAGGGAAAGGGGCAGGGGCAGTTTTATAGCTTCCTACCCTATTGAACAAGAAGGGATAATGAGCTTTACCGAAATAGCTCAGAAGGAAGGCCTGGTGGCTACTACCAGGGTGCTGGAATTTACTAAGGAAAAGGCTAAAAATTGTGCTAAATTTTTAAATATTGATGAACAGGAAGACGTGATTAAAGCCACAAGACTAAGAATAGCCGACGGGATTCCCGTTGCTCTCGAGACGGTTTATATGTGGGAGAAAAGGGTACCAGGTATAAGTATGGACAAATTGACGGGGTCTCTGCACAGGGTTTTAAGAGAAGATTACGGTATAAATATTACGAAATCGAAACTTACCTTTTTTGCTGTTTTCCCAACTCTTGAATTAATGAAGACCCTGGATATGAAAGAAACGATTCCCTTGTTGAAAATTGAGAGTGTATATTCAAGAGAAGAGCCGGTATATTATGAAGTATCCTTTTATAGATCCGACCTTTTCAAAGTAACGGTGAATTTGACTAAAAATCTGAAAGGGGAGTGATGGGCGTGAAAGTAATAGTTGTGAAGGACTATGCGGAATTAAGCAAAAAAGCGGCATTGTTTGTTGTGGAAGAAATAACGAAAAAACCTGACCTGGTGCTGGGTCTGGCTACCGGGAACACTCCTCTTGGAATGTACCAGGAACTGGTAAGGCTTTTCCAAAAGGGAAAAGTAGATTTTTCAAAAGTTGTCACATTCAATTTGGATGAATACGTAGGGCTCTCACCTGAGGATAAAAACAGTTACCATTACTATATGTTTGAGAATTTTTTCAAACATATAAACATTCCACCGGAAAACATACATATTCCCAACGGAATCGCTGATGATATAGAGGAGGAATGCAGAAGTTACGATGAAGAAATTTTAAAATACGAAAGGATTGACCTTCAAATTCTGGGCATAGGAATTAACGGGCATATAGGTTTTAACGAGCCCGGGGATGAATTGATTACTTCCACTCATGTTACGGAACTTTCTGAAGAGACAAGAAAGGCCAATTCTAAGTTTTTTGAAAACCCGGATGAAGTCCCGAGATTTGCCATTACTATGGGGCTCGGCACTATAATGAAAGCAAGGAAAATTCTTTTGCTGGCGAGCGGCAGGGAAAAGGCAAAAATTATTGCCGAATTCTTGGGGGAAGAATCTGTTTCCACAAAGGTTCCGGCGTCTTTCCTTCTTATTCATCCCGATGTTACCTGTATAATTGACGAAGAAGCAGCACAATTGATTAAAGGGCAGGGGTAATACCTCCTTGCCCTTTTTAAATTAAAATGGTATAAAAATTTTATAAAGGAAAAAACACAGCAGGGAGAATAAAGCTATGGAAAAGAAGGAAATAAGGAGAAAAATGATAGAAATGAGGGATACCCAACCAAAGGAGATCATTAAAGAAAAAAGCCGGGTAATCCTGGAAAAACTCTTTGAATTAAACTACTATAAAAAAGCAAAAAACATTATGTTTTACGTTGATACGAGAAATGAGGTTAGGACCCTGGATGCAATAAAAAAAAGTATATATTTGGGCAAGAAGGTTTTTGTACCGAAGGTTATTAATAAATGCGATATGCTGGCGGTAAGGATAAAAAGCCTGAATGAATTAAAAAAAGGGCATTTTGGGATATTAGAGCCCGTTTCCGGAGAAATGATAAACCCAAAAGAACTGGAGGTTGTGGTTATACCCGGAGTGGCTTTTGACAAAAGTGGTTGCAGGCTCGGATACGGGGGAGGGTATTACGATAGGTTCCTGCAAAACCTCAAGGCCGATGCGGTTAAAATTGCCCTTGCTTTTGAATTTCAAATTTTAGATGAACTTCCCAAGGAAGAGTATGATATACTTATGGATATTATAATAACCGAAAAACGGATTTATTTCATAAATAAAAAAGACCAATATTATTTAGAGGAGGTTTATTGATGGATTTGAGAGAAAGCGTTATCATTCTTGATTTTGGCGGGCAATACAGTCAGCTTATTGCAAGAAGGGTAAGGGAGTCACAGATTTACTGCGAGATATTGTCTTATAAAACTCCTGTAGAAGATATAATGCGAAAAAACCCCAGAGCCATAATTTTTTCCGGCGGACCGGCCAGCGTATATTCGGAAAATGCCCCTGCCTGTGATAAGAGGATATTCGAGCTGGGAATACCAATTTTAGGAATATGTTACGGGATGCAGCTGATGTGCCATCTACTGGGCGGTAAGGTAAAAAGAGCGGGAGTAAGGGAATATGGAAGGGCAAGGCTTTATGTGGAGGAAGAAGATGGTATTTTTTACGGTTTGGAAGATAATTTCGATGTATGGATGAGCCATGGCGATTCCATTGAAGTACTTCCTCCCGGTTTTAAGACCCTTGCGAGGACTGAAAATACTCCTCATGCGGCTGTAAGTAACGGTAAAAACCTTTTTGGTGTTCAATTTCATCCTGAAGTTGTGCATACCACCAGGGGCAGGGAGATATTGAATAACTTCTTGTTTGGTGTGGCAGGATGTAAGGGTACGTGGACCATGAAGGCTTTCATAGACGAACAGGTGGAAAAAATAAAGGAAAGGGTGAAGGATAAAAAAGCCCTTTGCGCTTTGAGCGGAGGGGTTGACTCGTCGGTAGCGGCTGTTTTAACCCATAAGGCTGTAGGCGATAATCTGGTATGTATTTTCGTCGACCACGGCCTTTTGAGGAAAAATGAAGCAGAAAATGTGGTAAAGATTTTTAAAGAGAAATTTAACATAAATCTCATTGCTGTGGATGCAAAAGAAAGGTTTTTGAAAAGGCTAAAAGGAGTTACCGAACCGGAACAAAAGAGGAAAATAATTGGAGAGGAGTTTATAAAAGTATTTGAAGATGAAGCGAAGAAGCTCGGCAGCATAGATTTTCTCGTGCAGGGGACCCTTTATCCCGACGTGATAGAAAGCGGCACCGAAACCGCGGCCGTAATAAAAAGCCATCACAATGTGGGAGGGCTTCCAAAGGATTTAAAATTTGAACTTATAGAACCTTTAAGAGATCTTTTTAAGGATGAAGTGAGGAAGGTGGGATTAAAACTCGGGCTCCCGGAAGAGATAATATTTCGGCACCCTTTTCCGGGCCCAGGCCTTGCTATAAGGGTTATCGGGGAAGTAACCGAAGAAAAGTTGAATATCCTGAGGGAAGCCGATGCAATTGTTATGGAAGAGATGAAAAAAGCCGGTCTTTACAAAGATTTATGGCAGGCTTTTGCGGTTTTGACGGATATAAAAAGTGTGGGAGTAATGGGAGATGAGAGGACATATTCTTATACTGTCGCCGTTCGGGCCGTAAATAGTGAAGATGGGATGACCGCCGACTGGGCGAGATTACCCTATGATGTTCTCGACCGAATTTCTGCAAGAATAGTAAATGAGGTGTGGGGTGTTAACCGGGTGGTTTACGATATTACCTCAAAACCGCCGGCGACCATAGAGTGGGAATAGGAATTAACATAAAGTTAATACTTATTTTAAAGAGACTTTACAATGCACCTTTATTCTTTTAATTGAAGGGTAAATTATAAAAATTAGAAGGGATAATAAAGATGGAGGTGCATTGTAAAATGCCAAAGAAAAAAATTGCGACCATTATTGCTCTGTGTTTGGTTGGCGCACTGATTTTATCCGCCTGCTCCGGTCGGGAGAAACAGGGTGAGAAGCAAAATGTTTCCGGAACGATAATTGCAGCAGGGTCTACCGCAATGCAGCCATTAGTGGAAGAAGCGGCAAACCAGTTTATGGCAAAAAATCCGGGGATTCAGGTTCAGGTGCAGGGTGGAGGAAGCGGAACGGGTCTTAAACTTGTATCTGATGGGACGGTTCAAATTGGGAACTCGGATGTGCCGGCGGAGGATAAGTTAGATAAGGAAAAAGCCAAGGAACTTATACCGCATAAGGTATGCGTCGTAGGATTTGCGGTGATAGTAAACCCGGCGGTTAAGGTGGATAATTTGACAAAAGACCAGCTCATCGGTATTTTTACTGGGAAAATTACAAACTGGAAAGAAGTGGGAGGAGATGACCTGAAAATAGTAGTGATAAATAGACCTGCCGGTTCTGGAACCAGGGCAACGTTTACAAAGTACGCCCTGGATGGAAGGGAAGAAACCCAGGGGATGGCTTTGACTCAGGATTCCTCCGGTACGGTAAAGAAAGCCGTTGCGGATACTCCCGGTGCCATAAGTTATATTGCCCTATCGTATGTGGACAGCAGTGTAAAAGTCGTGAAACTCGATGGAGTGGAACCTTCCAAGGAAAATATTGTAGAGGGCAAATACCCCGTATGGTCCTATGAATATATGTACACTAAGGGGGAGGCTGCGGGAGTGGTAAAAACCTTTATCGATTATATGCTTGGCGATGAGGTAAAACCGATTATAGAGAAATTGGGGTATATACCTATAGGAGATATGAAGGTCACAAGATGAGTAAAAGCCGGGGATAAAAACCCGGCTTTTTAACATTTTCTTAACAGCAATTTAACATAATATAAATAGGCGAATGATATCCTTTATTTGAAAGTTAAGATTTAAAAGGGGAATTTTTAATATGAAGCCGAAGATGATGGACAAACTGGGTAGTTTTTTTGCTTTTTTTTGCGCTTTGCTATCGGTACTTATCACTATTTTTATCCTTGTGTTTATTTTTTTTAAGGGTATTCGGACTTTTACGGTAGATAAAATATCAATTTTTCATTTTCTTTTCAGCGCAAACTGGAATATGGAAAATCAAAACGGACAGGCAGGAGCCCTTGCTTTTTTACTCGGTTCGATTTCGGTTTCTTTGCTTGCTTTGCTTTTAAGCCTGCCTTTAAGCCTTGGACTTTCCGTATTTACCGCAGAAATTTCAAGGAAGATAGGGGAAAATTTCCTTCAGCCGGTAGTGGAAATGTTTGCCGGAATTCCGTCGGTGGTTTACGGATGGATGGGGCTGAGCATTCTCGTGCCTATTATTAGAAAAAGTTTCGGAGGCACGGGCTTTTCTCTGCTTGCCGGGGGCATAGTACTTGGCATAATGATTTTCCCCACCATCACGAGCATTTCGGTGGATACCCTTAAAGCACTTCCCCGGGACCTCCGGGAAGCTTCGTTAGCCCTGGGAGCTACCCGATGGCAGACCATCAAGCACGTTTTACTTCCTGCCGCCCTGCCGGGGATATTGACCGGGGTTGTCCTGGGATTGGCCAGGGCTTTCGGAGAAGCTCTGGCGGTGCAAATGGTAATAGGCAACAGCGTGAGGATACCCGATTCCTTAATTAATCCGGTACACACGTTAACAAGTATTTTGACAATGGAGATGGGTAACACCACCTGGGGAACCCTTTGGAATGATGCCCTATGGTCCATTGCATTACTTTTATTGATGATTTCACTTTTCTTTATCGGTTTAATCAGATTTTTTGCAAAAAGGAGGGTTTTCCGGTGAGCCCCAGGTTAGAAGATAAATTGGCAACCTTTTTATTGTACATCCTGGCAGCACTTGCGGTTATGTTTTTATTGGCGATAATTTTCATTCTCTTGAATGCGGGTATTAGGGTAATAAATATCAATTTTTTGATATCCCCTCCCAAGGCCTTTCAAAGCGGCGGAGGAGTAGGCCCTCAAATAGCAAATTCTTTTATGATTCTCTTTTTGACTCTGATATTTACTGTCCCCATAGGAATGGGAGCGGGCATATACCTTTCAGAATATGCTAAAGAAAATGCGATTACGGCTGTATTGAGGTTAAGTATTGAAACCCTGTCCAGCCTTCCTTCGGTTATAATAGGTCTTTTCGGACTGCTGGTGTTTGTAACCACCTTTGGGTGGGGGTTTTCAATGATTTCAGGGGCTATGACCCTGACGGTTTTAAATTTGCCGTTGATGACACGAATTACCGAAGAAGCATTGCGGGATGTTAAGAGGGATTTAAGGGAAGCAAGCCTTGCCCTGGGAGCGACAAGGTGGCAAACAATTACCCGGGTGGTAATGGTATCGGCAATACCCAGGTTAATCACGGGCATAATTCTTGCTTCGGGGAGAATTTTCGGAGAAGCCGCTGCTCTTATTTTTACAGCAGGGATGACATCTCCTAAATTAACCCCCGATAATTTTTTCAATATTTTAAGACCCGCGGAGACTTTGGCGGTTCATATCTGGAAGGTTAACGCCGAAGGACTTGCCCCTGATGCCAGGCGTATTGCGGATGGATCATCGGCTCTGTTAATTATTATAATTATTGCGTTTAATTTTTTAGCCAGGTCTTTAACCAAAAAGCTGTATAAAAGGCTTACCGGTGCATAAGTTAATCCTCTTTCAGGACCCGATAAAGGGTCTTTCTTCATTTAAAATGACATATAATTTAGATAAGGGCATATTATTTAAAATTACAAAGCTGAGAAAAATTTTAAATAGTATAGCATAATAAATAATATATATAAAATTATCTATGCATAAATGAAGTAAAATGATATAATATTTCTGTAATTATTAATAATAATGGGGGGTCTTTGATGTCAAAAATCACTTTTTCGGTAATAAAGGCGGATATCGGGGGATTTGTAGGGCACAGCAGTGTACATCCGGATTTATTGAAAGTTGCAGAAAAATATTTGGGAGAGAAAGGAAAGGATTTGCTGATAGATTTTAAAGTATCCCACGTGGGTGATGATATAAATTTGATAATGACCCATAAAAAGGGTGTGGACTGCGAAGAAGTACATAAACTCGCCTGGGATACCTTTTTAGAATGCACCAGATTAGCCAGGGAATATAAACTTTACGGAGCGGGACAGGATTTGCTTTCCGATTCCTTTTCGGGCAATATTAAGGGCATGGGTCCGGGAGTGGCGGAAATGGAATTTGAAGAGCGCCCCAGCGAACCCGTAATCGTCTTCATGGCAGATAAAACGGAACCGGGTGCATGGAACTTGCCGCTTTATAAAATGTTCGCTGATCCCTTCAATACCATCGGCCTTATAATAGACCCCAAAATGCACGACGGTTTTATTTTTGAAGTCATGGATACCGTCGAAAATAAACTGATGAAATTTTCAAGTCCCGAAGAAATATACGACCTTCTGGTCTTTCTGGGAGCCTTCAATAGGTATGCTGTAAAAGCGGTTTATAACAAAAAAGGAGAGCCGGCGGCAGCATCTTCAACTCAGAGGATGAACCTCATGGCGGGAAGGTATGTGGGGAAAGACGACCCGGTGATGATAGTCAGGTGTCAAAACGGTTTTCCGGCTGTAGGAGAGGCTTTAGAGCCCTTTGCCAACCCTCACTTGGTTTCCGGATGGATGAGGGGATCTCATTTCGGACCGCTAATGCCCGTATCGCTTCAGGATGCAACGCCTACGCGCTTTGATGGACCGCCAAGGGTAGTGGCTCTGGGATTTCAGCTATCTAACGGAAAACTAATCGGGCCTCAGGATTTCTTCGCGGATAAGGGTTTTGATAGAGCGCGCCAAAAAGCGCTGGAAATAGCGGATTATATGAGAAGCCATGGGCCTTTTGAACCCCACAGGCTTCCTTTAGATGAAATGGAATATACAACCCTTCCCCGGGTAATGGAAAAGTTAAGTCAAAAAAATCTATAATGCCCTGGAGAAGGGCTTTTTTTCTCAAAAATTTAATATTGAAATAATCGGCGGAGAGAATATAATAGAATAAAAGAGTGAAAAAATATAAAACATTACTGCCTTTTTGGCGGGTTTTTGGCTAATAAATATAAAAATCCCGTTTTAAATATAAATAGTGAAAATTATTCAGAAAATGCAAGTTGTTACAAAAATATCAAATAAATTTTTTTATCGAATAATATAAAATAAGAAGGAAAATTCATTAAAGTGTAGAAAATATATATAATATACTGGGTAGTCCACTTTAAAAATTTAATATAGAATGAAGGGGGATGAGAGAAAGCCTTTTTGGGAAATTTTATTCGAGCGCGAAAATCCTCAATTAAAAAGGAGGTAAAAAAATGACGGAAAAGCGCGAAGAATGGGGTAGCCGAATAGGTTTTATTCTGGCTTCCATAGGTATGGCGGTGGGCACCGGTAATATCTGGCGATTCCCCCGAATGGTAGGTACCAACGACGGAGGAGCTTTCCTGGTAGCCTACCTGATAGCAAACTTAGTATGGGCCGCACCCTTAATCATGTTAGAACTTGTAATAGGTAAAAATACACGGCTGGGGACAATCGGTGCCTTCAGGGACTTTATGGGAAGAAAGTTCACCTGGATAGGTGCATGGATTGGATTTACGTGCATTGCTATAATGTTTTATTATGCCGTCATTCTTGGATGGGCATTGAGGTATTTTGTATATGCTGTTACCGGAGCTTTTAAGGTAGGAATGGATTCGGAAGCTCTGTGGAACAGCTTTATCCACAATCCATCTCAAACAATCTTATTTCAGTTTATTGCGGTTTTAATAGGCGGCTATATAGTTTACAGAGGAGTTCAGGGCGGGCTCGAAGCCGCAAATAAAATAATGATTCCTTCACTATTTGTATCGCTCCTGATTGCTGCCATATGGGCTATTATGCAGCCGGGATCTGCCCTTGGCTTGCAGTACATGTTCGTGCCCAAATGGGCATCTCTTGGTAACCCTAAGGTTTGGTTAAACGCCTTTGCCCAATCTTCCTGGTCTACCGGAGCAGGCTGGGCTCTTATGCTTACCTACGCTAACTACATGAGGGAAAAAGACGATATCGGCGTCAACAGTATGATGATAGTATTCGGAGATGCCTGCGGAGCAATGCTCGGCGGTTTGGCGGTTCTTCCTACTGTATTTGCCCTTTCGGCAACTCCTCAGGCTGCCATGGATGCATTAAAAGCTGGCAATACCGGCCTCACCTTCATATACTTGGCAAAACTCTTCCCAACCATGCCCGGAGGTCAAATTGTGGCCGCTGTATTTTTCCTTGCCCTTTCTCTGGCAGCTCTGTCATCTCTGCTTCCTATGTTTGAAGTGGGCGTGAAGAATTTCATAGATGCCGGGTATGACAGGAAAAAAGCGACTTTAATTGTCTCAGTTGGTGGATTTATACTGGGTATTCCTTCGGCTTACAGCGCTACATTCCTTGACAACCAGGACTGGGTATGGGGCGTTGGGCTATTAATCAGCGGTTTACTTTTTGCTATAGCTGCATATAAATACGGAATTGAAAAAATCAGAACTGAGATTATCAATAAAACCAGCGATATCTACGTTGGTCGCTGGTGGACCTACTGCATAGCCCTCTTCCCCGTAATGTTTGCAATACTTTTTGGATGGTGGGTCGTGCAGGCTATCAGCTGGTACCCCGACAACTGGTGGAACCCCTTTGAGACCTTCAGCGTAGGAACTATGGTGGTGCAGTGGGTAATTTCTGCAGTTGTCTGGTTGGCATTAAATAATTGGTTAGCGGATTGGATCAAAGCAAAGTCACCGTACATCTCTGTGGATATTACAAAATCCGCTGCTAAGGAGGCGAAGTAAATGGACGCCCAAACTGCATTCTGGATGATAGTGATGCTTTTAATTTACTTCGGAGGTTTTACTTACTTTGCAAGCATCGCCTCAAAATCGGAGAGAAATAAATAAAAATAAAAAGGGCCTCTTTAAAGGAGGCCCTTTTTATATACCCTTCTTAAAGATTTGTTATATAATATATATGCCAAATAAATTCTAAATGTTATCCCTTTTGAATAAATAATTTACAAAAGGCCGGTAATTTATATTCAAAGGGGGTAAAGGCTTTGCCCAGAGTTAATGTCTTGTGCTTGGATGAGGCGTTAAGCGGGCAAAAAAGGCTTTTAAACAGGGCTCAGCACCTTATAAATCTCCCAAATTTGAAAGGCGTAAGATATATGCTGGAAAAAAGCAAATTGGAAGAAATAAAAAATAAACTTGACCTGAAAATGCCAGGTATAGTCTACTTGGGGTCTGGAGATTTCCACCATTTTTCCAAGTTAATGATAGAAATGACTCGAAAAAAACCTGTTCTCGTACTGATTGACCACCATTCCGACATGTTTGAAAGTCCAGGAGAAGTCATTACATGCGGTTCCTGGGTAAGAGACCTCGTAAAGGAAAATAAAATAGAAAAGTGTGTGATAATAGGATTAAATAGAAAGGATTATGAATTTTTTAGATACAGCGAATATAAAAAAGTTTTTTTTATACCCGAAGATTTACCCCAGGAGGTAAGGATTTACTATTTAATGAAAGAACTTTCCGACCAGGATGCTCCGGTTTACATCAGCATAGATAAAGATGTTTTATCAAAAGAATACGCAGCAACCAATTGGGATCAGGGCACCATGACCTTGGAAGAACTTTTAGAGATAATAGAAATCATTGCCGGGACCAAAAGACTTATCGGAGTTGATGTTTGTGGGGAATGGAAGCAGGCAACCGGTAATTACGTATTGGGGATGCTTGATAAGGAAAAAAATTTAAAAAATGAAGAAAGTAATATAAGAATATTAGACAAACTTATAAAAGTATGGTAAAAAATTAATTATAAAGATGATTATACTATATTCAGGGAGGTAATAATATGGATATCCGTGCCGATGTGGCGGTAATTGGAGGGACCGGGTTTTATGCTTTTTTGGATGATGTAAGGGAAATTACGGTAGAAACTCCTTATGGACCGCCCAGCGATAAAATTGCTATTGCTAAGATTAAGGATAAAAACGTAGCTTTCCTGCCAAGACATGGAAAGGACCACAGGATTCCACCCCATATGATAAATTACAGGGCAAATATTTACGCATTAAAACAGCTCGGGGTAAAGAGAATACTGGGTCCCTGTGCCTCCGGCAGCCTCCAGCCTCATGTAAAACCGGGAGATTTTGTTATTTGCGATCAATTTGTGAACAGAACCTGGGGCAGAAAAGATACTTTTTACGATGGACCGATAACCACCCATATTGGAGGGTCGGAACCCTATTGCCCGCAGCTAAGGAAAATAGCAATTGAAGTGGCAAAGGAAAAGGGTCTTCCTGTACACGAAAGGGGCACCGTGGTGGTAGTTCAGGGGCCGAGATTTTCCACAAAAGCTGAAAGCAAAGAATTTTCCAGCCATGGCTGGGAAGTAATCAATATGACCCAATACCCGGAAGTGGTGCTTGCAAGGGAACTGGAAATTTGTTATGCTAATATCACCCTTGTTACGGACTATGACGTGGGGCTTGAAGGACATCCTGATATAGAACCTGTCAGCCATGAAATGGTGCTGAGAGTTTTTAATGAAAATATAGGTAAACTCAAGGATTTAATATATACTATTATCGAAAAGATTCCTGAAGAAAGGACTTGCAGGTGTAAGGATGAATTAAAACACGCGAGGATGAACTGATAATAATTCGAGGAAGGTGTAAAATAAGATGCTTCTTTTAAAAATAAAACAAATGGTGGTAGAATACGGAGAAAAGATCGTCAAAGAAGGCCTTGTGGTGGCAACCTGGGGGAACATCAGCGCCAGAGAAGAGGGCGAGGATATCTTTGTAATAACCCCATCGGGAATGAACTATATGAGCTTAGAACCGGAAGATATTGTAACGGTGGATATTAACGGAAAACAGGTTTGTCCGGGAAGAAAACCCTCGGTAGAGACACCCCTTCATGCAGCCATATACAGGGCAAGGCCGGATGTGGGGGCAATAATACATACTCACAGCACCAATGCCAGTGCCTGTGCGGCGGCCAGGGTTGATATCCCCTGCATTATGGAGGATTTAGCCTCAATGGTGGGAGGACCCGTAAAGGTTGCAGAATACGCTCTAACGGGTACAGAAAAACTTGCAGAAAATGCTGTAAAAGCTTTGGAGAACAGGAATGCGGTGCTTCTTGCAAATCACGGTGTAGTAAGTGTTGGGAGGAATTTAGAAGAAGCTTTTAAAATAAGCCTCCTGGTAGAAAAAGGTGCCGAGATTTTTCTAAAATCCCGGATTCTCGGCGGGCCGGTTTCCTTGGATGAAGAGGAGGTAAAATATTTAAGGGAATTCTATATTAAATCGTATGGGCAAAAATAAAAAAATATATTATAATTAGGTAGAATAATTTACCTTTTGCTGGTTTGAGGAAGGAGTACGAAATGCCGAAAAAAAACTGCGAGATTTCTTCCAAAGTAGATTACAGCCTTCTGGTTAAAAAACAAATTATTGAATTTCTTGAAGGACTTAAAGGGAAAGACTATACGGTTAAAGAATTGAACCGTTCTATGAAAAAATTATTTAAAATGGGCAAAATGGTGGTGCCAGTTTGCTTATCCAAGTTAAAGGAAAGTGATGAAGAACTGGCACCAATAATTTGTTACGCTTTAGAATACGCCAATGATTATGCCCTTGTAAGTCCTCTAATGGATATATTGATTATGCCCGGCGTTTCGGACAAGGTCAAAACAAGGATACTTTCCGTGCTTGCTCATTACGGAGTGGATGCAACAGAGCTGCCCTTAGAATACATCTTAAAGGATTACAATAGAATTACCCGGGTATCCATGATGGAAATGCTTGAGGATATAAACAGGGATTATTTTTTAATTCCTTATATACTGGAGGACCTTCAGGATTTCCCTTTAGAATCTAAGTTAAACTATATTTACGATATAGGTTGTTACAGGATGGAAAAATCGATCCCTTTGCTGGAGGTTCTTGCAAAAGTGGATGAAACCCCCGTAGCAGAAGAAGCAGTAAAAGCAATAAGTAAAACAAAAACGGGGAAGGCTTTGTTTGTTTTAAACAGGTTGCTAAGTCAGGTAAAGGATGAAAAGGTAAAAAAGATAATAGAGAGGGAAATTCTAAGGCTAAAATTTTCCGGCATTTGCGAAAGCACTTTCGAACGACCTTTTAAAATTCAACAACCCTATAAAATATTGCTTACCGCCATAGATGGGCTCGGAAGCAGGGCATTATGGATGGTTTGGAAACACCCTCTTTTAAAAAGAAAATACTGTTCCGTCAGCTTTCTTATAAATATTTCTTCGGGAATAAAGGACTGCTGGAGCGTTTCCCGCTTAAGCTTGAAGGAGTTCAAGGAATCGTCAAAAGACCTGTCGAGAACCACTGTTATTGCCGAAATAGATGGCAATTATGCAATAAAACTTTTGGAGGATGCCATATGGCAGAATAATAAATCGGGAAATCCTCTGCCCTATCAGTATTATTTCTGGCAGGGGGTAATTGAAGATAGCTTATCCACTGAAATAGCTCCAACCCCTTATATACCTGGCTTTAATGAATACGATCTAAGTGAAATAAAATTGAACCATAATTATCTAATAAAAAATTTCGAACTGCTAAATTACCCTTTGTTTGAAGATTGGTTTTTCTCGGAACCAAGGGTATACGATTTTGCAGAAGAATATAAATCTAAAAAAGGATTTTTTCTTAAAAAACTTACTTTGGAAAAAACAGAAAAATTATTTTTTCAGTTTACGGAAGAAATAATTTTGCCCCGGTTGGATATTTTAAAAAGAATGCTGGAGCTTTCTGCAGATTTTTTGAGACTTTTGGATGAGAAAGAGTTAGTAAAAGTAGTGCTGTCGGCAATACTCCATTTGGATATGCAGCCTATATATTATCATCCACTAATACAGAGAATAATAATTGAAAGCCTGAAAGTTGCCTTGACAAACTTGAAAAATGGTTTTGATATAAGATTGAACCCTGAAGTCTTCGATTAATTTATACTACTATGAAATACGAGGAGGTATGACTCTTGGCAAAAAGATATCTTTTTACATCCGAATCCGTAACTGAAGGACATCCCGATAAGATTTGCGACCAGATATCCGATGCAATACTTGATGCAATTTTAGAGAAGGACCCGATGGCAAGGGTTGCCTGTGAAACTGCTGCAACGACTGGACTTGTACTGGTAATGGGGGAAATCACCTGCGAATGCTATGTGGATATACCCAAAATTGTGAGAGAGACAATAAGAGAAATAGGGTACACAAGGGCAAAATACGGATTTGACTGCGATACATGTGCGGTAATTACTGCTATTGACGAACAGTCCCCGGATATAGCTATGGGGGTAAATGCTGCTCTTGAAATCAGGGAAGGTGAATTTCAGGACGAACTTGACAAAATCGGTGCCGGGGATCAGGGCATGATGTTCGGGTTTGCGGTGGATGAGACCCCGGAATTAATGCCCATGCCGATTATGCTCGCCCATAAACTGGCCAGAAGACTTGCGGAAGTAAGAAAAACAAAACTCTTACCCTATTTAAGGCCTGATGGAAAAACCCAGGTAACTGTGGAATACGAAGATGGAAGACCGGTAAGGGTGGATAAAATAGTAGTCTCAGCCCAGCACAAATCCACCATTGACCTTGCTACGCTAAAGCAGGATATTATAGAAGAAGTAATAAAAAAGGTTGTTCCTGAGGAGCTGATGGACAAGAATACTAAATTTTATATTAATCCTACAGGAAGATTTGTTATCGGAGGTCCTCACGGAGATTCGGGATTGACGGGAAGAAAGATAATAGTTGATACTTATGGGGGTTATGCAAGACATGGCGGCGGTGCTTTTTCAGGGAAAGATCCTACAAAGGTGGACCGCTCCGCCTCCTATGCTGCAAGGTACGTTGCAAAAAATGTGGTAGCGGCAGGACTTGCGAAAAAATGCGAGGTACAGGTAGCTTACGCCATAGGTGTAGCTCATCCCGTATCTATTATGGTAGATACTTTTGGTACAGGGGTAATTCCCGATGAAAAGATTAAAGACCTTATATTAAAGCACTTTGATCTGCGCCCCGGTGCTATTATAAGAGACCTTGACCTCAGAAGGCCCATTTACCGCCAGGTAGCGGCTTACGGACATTTTGGAAGAACCGACCTGGATGTTCCCTGGGAAAAAACCGACAAAGCGGATATATTAAGAAATGAAGCGAGCAGCCTTTAAACGGGCTGCTAATTTTTTTTTCAATTTTTCCGGTGCTTTAGAATATAAATAAGATATATAAAAATTTTTAGGGGGCTTTTCTATGTTAGTGGAAACATTGTTAGAAAAATACGGGGCTTTTGTTGTAATTTTTTTTGCAATCATAGGAGTACTTTATATAATGCACCTTTTCAGCTTAATATTTTTAAGAAAAAAAGCAGGGAAAATTATGCCCGCATTATTTATTCTTGTGGAGAATGCTCAGGATGAAATAGAAGGTTTCATCAGAAATTTGTTTAATGCTGGCATAATGGAAAGGTTTCTTGAATTAAACGTGATTGACGTAGGTTCAGGGGATGAAACTTTAGAAATTTTAAAACGATTATCCGAAGAAATAGGAATTAATGTATTTGAAGGAATTAATGGGCTGGAAAACGAGATTCTAAAATACCCCTATATGATATTGATGGATTTAAGAAAAATGAAACCTGTGGAGGCTTTAAATTGCCTTCTGTCGAATTTTATAGAAAAAACAAAAATTAGGACGAATATCCCAGAAAAAATAGGACCTTAGTCGACTATTTTTTACAAAAAATTTGTTTAGCATATATATTAAAGGACCCTGAACTAAAAATTTAGTGCCCCCCTTTCTTTCTGAGGAAAGGCCCATAACCATGTATGGGCCTTTTTATTTTATGGCAAAAATGGAAGGAATTATCAAATTCATATAGAATAATATATTAAAAAATCTTTTTGGGAGAACAGGTTATGAAAGAAAAAATAAGAAAACTTTTCAGGTTCGCAGTGATATCAGCCGGAGCGTTCTTACTTTTCAGGGCTTACGAAGAAATAAATTACACCGCGTTAAATACGAACCTGTCAACGGGTTTGTTATTTTTAGCTGCAATGATTGCGGCAGAATTATCCCAGGTAAACTTGGGCAAATACAGGGTCAGCTCGGAGTTTGGACTTTTATATTCAATGATTTTTATTTTTCACCATCAAATTGCTCTAATTATAAAAGTTATTTCTGCTTTTTTGAGCGAAATCTACTACAGGGTAAGAAGCGGCAATGATAAGGAAATTGTTTCAATGTCCTTATTCAATACGGCTCAATACGTTTTAAGTTTCTTATCCGGTATTTATACTTATATGGCCCTTAAAAAATATCTATATAATCCCTACCAAAATGTGATATTGACGGAAATGCTGATACAGGGGATGGCAATATTCTGTTATTACTTCACCAATATGGTTCTGGTAAACACCTATTTATTCTTTGATGGCAGAAAATTCGAAAAGGGCGAAATAATTAGATTGGCTTTGGTTGACCTCTCTTCTTATTTTGCTTTAGTACCCGGAGGCATTTTAATAATACTTTTCAATAATTTATTCCAGAATTTTATCGGCCTGTTTTTAGGATTTTTTATATACTTTTTAATAGTATATATCTACAGGCTTTATTTTGATTTGGTGTCATTAAATGATGAATTGACCGCGCTTTATGATATAGGGGTTTCTTTTATTTCCACGCTAAATGAAGAGGATTTAGTAAAAAAATTGATGAATGCTATTAAAATTTTAATTCCCCGGGATGTAATTGTCTTATTTTTATATAAAGATGGAAAGCTCGTTCCCGAAGCTTTTGAAGGTGTCATATCAGCGCCGGTTCCCGATAAAGAGGGACAGGAATTATTATGGAAGGTTTTTTACAGCGGAAAGGGGGAAATAATAAAAGACATAACAAAATGTAAGGAGTGTACCAAATACTTCGGTGACGGTAAAAGGGGCTCCGCTCTTCTTGTGCCTCTTGTAAATAAAGATGATAAATTCGGCGTGCTAATGATAGGCAGTAGGAGAAAAGGAATTTACAAAGAAAAGCACTTGAAGATAATTAGCATTATTTCCCATCAAGCTGCTGCTGCCATGACCAACGTCCATTTGTTCCTGGAAACAAAAGAAATGGCGATTACGGATAGCCTCACGCAACTTTACAACAGAAGGTATTTATTCAGTGAATTTAAAAAGATTTCGGGAAGGGAAGATTACAAAGAAGAAATCAGCATTATTATTTTCGATATAGATTATTTTAAACAGATTAACGATGAATACGGCCATCTAATTGGAGATGAAATTTTAAAAAAGGTAGCCTTGTGCATAAAAAATAACGTAAGGGAAAACGATATCGTTTGTAGATATGGAGGGGAAGAATTTGTCGTACTTCTTCCCAATATGGGATGTGAGGAAGCTTTTAAGGTAGCTGAAAGAATAAGAAAAATCATAGAGCGCACGGAAATGGCTAAGTCGGAAGATGGTTTGGGAATTTATGTCACCGTTAGTGCCGGAGTTTCCTCCATTTCGGTAGAAGATGATATGGAAAGATTTTTGAAAAAGGCTGATGAAGCTCTTCTCTTCGGTGCAAAGAGGATGGGCAGGAACAGGGTGGTAAATTTTAAAAATATTGATATGCCGCTATAAAAGCGGTATTTTTTATTGCTAAGAAAGACAAAAAATGTTATAAAAGATTAAAGGGAAACGCAAGGTTATAAAGGAGAAAAATTATGACGACTTTTATAACGGAAGATTTATCTACCGTATATGAATTTCTTGCTTCCGGGTTCATAAGGGGCATAGGGGAATCTACCGCAAGAAGGATAATCGAACATTTTAAAGAAAATACCTTAGAAGTCCTTAAATATAACCCCGAAAGGTTAATGGAAATTGATGGTATAAAGAAGAAAAAATATAAAATGATTTTGGAATCCCTGCAAAGTTTCCAGGGAATTTTAGATGCAATAATTTTCTTAAGAAAGTACGATTTAAAGGTTTATACCGTACTGAAAGTTTGTAATATACTCAAGGAAGAACCTTTAGGATTAATTAAAAAAAATCCTTACCTGCTTATGGGAATAGATAATATTGATTTTTTTATTGCGGACAGGATTGCAAGGTCCTTGGATATGCCCGGTGACGACGAGAACAGAATAGCGGCCGGGATTAGACATATCCTTTTGAAGGCTACTGAAGAAGGGCATGTCTTTCTACCTTTAAAGGACCTCCTTTTACAATTGGGGTCATTGCTTTCCTTAGATATAGAAAAATTAAGATATATTTTAAAAGAGGGACAGGATAAAATTACGTTTGAGGATATTGCATTTGTCAAAATAAAAGAAGAGGATAGGGTTTACCTTAAATCCTTTTACAACATGGAAAAAAGCATTGCCCGGAAAATCTTTCTAATCAGCAGCGAAAACCATTCCATAAAAATTGATGGGGAAGAAATAGAAGAAATTGAAAAAAGTGCCGGAGTGAAACTGGCGGAAAAACAACGGCAAGCCCTCTTCAAAGCTGCGGAAAATCGAATAATAATTATAACGGGGGGGCCAGGCACGGGAAAAACTACCCTGATAAAGTGTCTCAACGAGTTTTTCAGAAGAAGAAAAATGAAGGTGGCCCTCTGTGCGCCAACGGGCAGGGCGGCCAAGAGAATAGCAGAAGCTACTTCCTGCAAAGCATTCACCCTTCACAGGTTACTGGAATACGGTCAGGATAATTTGGGAAACTTTGCAAGATCAAAGGAAAACCCTCTTGAAGAAGATGTAATTATCGTAGATGAGATGTCAATGGTAGATGTGAGTTTGATGTACCATCTTTTATCAGCTTTGAAGGAGGATGCCAGGATTATACTTGTGGGAGATAAGGACCAGCTTCCTTCCGTTGGTCCCGGATGCGTTTTAAGGGACCTGATAGCATGCGGTAAAATAGAAACGATTTTTCTGGACCAGATATTCAGACAGGCCGGCGATAGTCTTATTGCGGTTAATGCCCATAGAATTAATAAAGGGTACATACCCTATTTAAACAGAAAAAACAGCGATTTTTTTCTTTTACAGGCAGAGTCTCCCGAAGAAATATTAAAAAGAATAATAGAGCTGGTATGTGAAAGAATCCCTGCGTTTGGTAATTATAGCCCTATGGAAGATATTCAGGTTATAACTCCGATGAAAAAAACATTGATTGGAGTTGAAAACCTTAATAAAAATTTGCAGGAAGTTTTAAATCCTAAGGGGCAAAACAAAAAAGAACTGATATATAAAGGAACCGTATTCAGGCAAAGTGACAGGGTAATGCAGATAAAAAATAATTATCAAAAAGATGTTTTTAACGGAGACATAGGAAAGATTGTGGATATAAAAAAAGAGGGGGAAATAGTAGTAGTTTATCAGGATATGGAGGGCGAAAAAGAGGTTGCGTATAAAAAAGAAGAGATAGAAGAACTTACCCTGGCTTATGCCCTTTCGGTGCACAAAAGTCAGGGAAGCGAATATCCGGTAGTGGTAATGCCAATTTCTTTTGCGCATTATTCAATGTTAGACAGAAATCTACTTTACACTGCCGTTACCCGGGCTAAAAAACTGCTGGTACTTGTGGGAACAAAGCAGGCGTTATTTTACGCCGTTAAAAATGTTAAAAACATTAAAAGATACAGCGGTTTAAGAGATTTTTTAGAAGAAAAATTCGAGCTATAGGGGGTATTTGCAATGGATGAAAAATTCAAAAAGTTAGAGGAGTATTTAATCAATCTAAAAAAAGTTTTAATTGCCTTTTCGGGGGGCGTAGACAGCACCTTCCTTTTGAAAGTTTGTTTGGACGTGCTCGGGAAAGAGAACGTCCTGGCGGTGACCGCCCGCTCGAGCACCTATCCTTCAAGGGAATTGGAAGAAGCAAAAGAACTTGCAAAAAGTTTAGGGGCAAACCACGAGATTATAGTATCCGAGGAACTGGAGGTGCCCGGATTTTCGGAAAATCCACCCGAGAGGTGCTATTATTGCAAAAAGGAACTGTTCGGTAAGCTCGTAAAAATAGCCCGCGAGAGGGGTTTTAACTTCGTGCTGGATGGCTCAAACGCTGACGATGCCGGGGATTTCAGGCCTGGGATGAAGGCTAAGGATGAGCTTGGTGTAAAAAGCCCGCTGAAGGAGGCGGGGCTTACGAAAGCCGAGATCAGGGCGCTATCCCAAAAAATGGGACTTCCCACGTGGAACAAGCCATCGTTTGCCTGCCTGGCTTCACGCTTTCCGTACGGAGAAAGGATAACCGGGGAAAAATTGGACAGGGTTGGAAGGGCAGAAGAGATTTTAAGAGGACTCGGGTTTTCCCAGTACAGGGTAAGGAACCACGCGGACCTTGCCAGGATAGAGGTATTGCCGGAAGAGATAGAAAGGTTCTTTGAAAGAAGCTTGAGGGAAAAGGTGGTAGCAGAATTCAAAAAGCTGGGCTTTGTCTATGTTTCGCTGGACCTTACCGGATACAGGACCGGCAGCATGAACGAAGGGCTTAAAGAGGAGGAGAAAGCGCTTTGGAAAAGCTAAAGGACCTTCTTTTAAAAGTTCAAAAAGGCGAGCTTTCCGTTGAAGAGGCCATGAAGTTTTTAAGAGACCTGCCATACGAGGACCTGGGATTTGCAAAATTGGACCACCACAGGGCTTTGAGAAGGGGAGTGCCCGAAGTCATCTTCTGCCAGGGCAAGACCCCTAAGCAGGTGGTGAGAATTACGGAGCGGATGATGCAAAAGGGCACTAACATAATGGGCACCAGGGCAAGCTTAGAAATTTTTGAAGAAGTGGAAAAAGCGATCCCCGAAGCCGTATACTACCCCGAAGCGAGGATTTTCGCGGTGATAAAGGAGCCGGTACCGAAAAACAAAGGCCTCATCGCCGTAGTCTCCGCCGGGACTTCTGACATCCCCGTGGCGGAAGAAGCGGCGGTGACCGCGGAGCTTTTTGGAAACAATGTGGAAAGGCTTTACGATGTTGGAGTTGCAGGAATTCACAGGCTTTTCATGAATATGGAGGTTATAAAAAGGGCACAGGTGATAATAGTGGTGGCCGGAATGGAAGGCGCCCTTGCCAGTGTGGTGGCGGGGCTGGTGGACAAACCCGTAATAGCTGTGCCCACGAGCGTGGGATACGGTGCAAATTTTTCAGGCCTTTCGGCATTACTCACCATGTTAAACAGTTGCGCCGGAGGCCTCACCGTCGTTAATATAGACAACGGGTTCGGAGCGGGATTTGCAGCCCACCAGATAAACAAATTAGGAGGGCAGGTAGAATGAAGATTCTTTATCTTGATTGTTTTTCAGGAATAAGCGGCGATATGTTCCTGGGAGCGCTTTTGGATTCAGGAGTAAATGTGGAGGAGTTCCTGAGGGAAATTAAAAAACTTCCCTTAGAATTTGAAATTGAAGTGAAAGATACATATAAAAACGGAATCCGAGGAAAGGATGTCTACATAAAAACCCATGAACATCATCCCCATCGGGGGTTAAAGGAAGTAACGGAGGTAATTAAAAAAAGTGAGATAAAGGATAAGGTAAAGCATAATGCATTGAAAGCTTTTGAAAAATTGGCAAAGGTGGAGGCAAAAATTCACGGGGTTTCGGAAAATGAAATACATTTTCACGAGGTGGGCGCAGTAGATTCAATAGTGGATATTGTTGGGGCCTTCATTCTTGTAGATCTTATTTTACCTGACAAGGTTGTCTTTTCCCCGGTAAATGTGGGAAGCGGTACGGTCAAATGCGCTCACGGCATTTTGCCCGTCCCTGCTCCTGCCACCCTTGAGCTTTTAAAAGGGGTTCCGGTTTACTCCCGGGGAGAAGGAGAACTTACAACTCCGACAGGGGCTTTGCTTTCGGTAATGCTTTCTTCAGAATTCGGCAATCTACCGGAGGGGAAAGTAATCTCTTTTGGATACGGTTTCGGGAAAAAAGATACCGGTAATTTAAATGCTTTAAGGGCGATAATAGTAGAATCAAAAGAAGAGACGGAAAAATCATCTTTAAATACAAGCCGGGATAGGATTTTCGTGATAGAAGCAAATATCGATGATATGAACCCACAACTTTACGATTCTGTAGTGGAAAAGCTTTTTAAGGTGGGAGCTTTGGATGTTTATTTAACCCCGATTATAATGAAAAAGGGAAGGCCGGCAATTAAGATTTCCTGTCTTGTTGAGCTGGATAAAAAGGATGAAATAATAAATACTATATTTGATGAGACTACTACAATAGGTGTAAGATATTACAATGTAGAGCGAGAGAAAGCCGAGAGGTTTTTCCGAAAGGTAAATACTTCCATTGGGGAGGTTACAGTAAAAGTATCCACTTTCGGCAAAAACCGACAAAAGATAACCCCCGAGTTCGATGATATAAAAAAACTTGCCCGTGAAAAAAATATCCCTGTTAGAAAGGCCTATGAGGTAATTCTTTCGGAAATCCTGAAAAATGAATAAAATTATTTTTTAAATGTTACAAATTCTCTCCGATATGTTATAATTTTCAAGGAAAATAATGAAGCGGGAGTGTGTGAAATGGAAGAAAAGGTTAGGGTAAGATTTGCGCCAAGCCCTACAGGAAGCTTACATATTGGCGGCGCAAGGACTGCGCTTTTTAATCTATTGTTTGCAAGGCACAATAACGGTACTTTTATACTTCGCATAGAGGATACAGATACGGAAAGGTCTACGGAAGAATCCGTAAAACAAATAATAAGGTCCTTGAAATGGCTTGGGCTTGATTGGGACGAAGGCCCCGATAAAGGCGGGGAATACGGGCCCTATTTTCAGTCCATGAGGCTGGAACTTTATAGTAAGGAAGCACAAAGGCTTGTGGAGGAGGGAAAGGCCTATTACTGCTATTGTACGCCGGAAGAGCTGCAGGCAAAAAGAGAAGAGGCATTAAAGCAGGGTAAGGCTCCCAGGTACGATGGCTGCTGCAGAAATTTAACCCAGGAGCAAAAGGAGCAGTTTGAAAGGGAAGGCAGGAAGCCGGTTATCAGGTTAAAAATAAATGAAGAAGGACAAACCGTAGTGGAAGATATTATAAGAGGGACGGTAATATTCGAAAATTCCGTCCTGGATGACTTTATTATAATGAAATCCAACGGAATTCCCACCTATAACTTCGCCTGTGTGGTGGATGACCATGCCATGAAAATTACCCATGTAATAAGGGCGGAAGAACACCTATCCAATACCCCAAAGCAGATAAAAGTTTACGAAGCCTTAGGTTATGAGATGCCCAGGTTTGCCCACGTTCCGATGATCCTGGCTCCTGATAGAAGCAAACTGAGCAAGAGGCACGGAGCTACATCGGTAGAGGAATTTCGCGATCAGGGGTATTTACCCGAGGCTATTGTAAATTACCTTACCCTTTTAGGATGGTCGCCGGAGGGTAATGAAGAAATATTCGGGATGGATAAAGCTATAAAGGAATTCACCTTAGAAAGGGTAAACAAAACCGCTGCCATATATGATGTAAAAAAACTCACATGGATAAACGGCCACTACTTGAGGGAATTAGACGGGGGATATATTACTGACCAGACTATACCCTTTTTAATAAAGAAGGGGATCATTGAAGAAAAAGAAGTTGAGAAAAATTACGACTACATAAAGGAAGCGGTGATGCTTTCCAGGGATAGAGCGCGAACCCTGGAAGAATTGGCGGATATGATTTCGTTTTTCATTAGAGATTTCGATGATTACGAAGAAAAGGGTGTTAAAAAACATTTTGAAGACATAAAAACTGCGGAGCTTTTGGAAAGGACGGCTCAAAAACTGGAAGGGATTGTAGAGTTCTCAAAGGAAAACGTGGAGTTAAAGATAAGAGAATTGGCTGAAGAAATGGGTATAAAAGCTGCAGAAATCATACATCCAACAAGGCTTGCTGTAACCGGACGCACAGTAGGCCCAGGACTTTTCGAGATACTCGCCCTTCTTGGAAGGGAAAAGACCGTAGAAAGACTGAAAAAGGCAGCTTTGTGGATAAAAAACAGAATTTAAAGGCGGGGTAAATTCCCGCCTTTAAATTTGTTCTTATGCATTAATAATTTTTTCCTCCACTTTCAAAAGATTTTCCCGGGCAATTTTCAAGTAGTCTTCAGGTTTTAAGGTTTTTATTTCCTCCATTGAGGCGCATATTTCCAATGTAAGCATACCTTTATATTCTTTGGGGAAATCAGCTGCAAAGCTCTCCCAGTCAATACTTCCTTTAAAAGGAACGAAATGATTATCCTCCTTTCCGCAGTTATCCGATATATGAGTGCAAAAAAGTCTACTTTTCCATCTTTTAAGTGCAGTAAAACTTCCCTTTCCCGTGAGAATATCGTGAGAGGCATCGTGGCAAAAACCAAGATTTTCATCATCTATATTTTCTAAGATTAAATCAAGATATTCATTTTTCCGGGTATTTTCTACGGCCAATTTAATATTATATTCTTTTGCCTTTTCTACAATTTTCCGCATATTATCAATACCAGCGAAATTTGGCGAAATTTGAGGATTGTCTTCCACATGCAAAACTATCAAATTAATACCTTTTTCGATACACTCCTCGAACCATAGGGAATACCGGTCTATAATTTTACAAAAAATATTTTTTTCGATATGCCATATAGAGTTACAATGTTCATAGGGGAAATGCACGTAATCCACGTCCAATCCTATTTCTCTAACAACTTCTGGCATCTCGGTTCTTTTTATTTCCCTTTCATCCTCCCACCAAAGGGAAATAGCGTCAAAACCGGCTTTTTTAATATGATACGCCCGTTCAAAAAAAGGCATGATATAACCGAACCATGAAAAAATACCCTTTTTATAGTTTTTTTGCATTAATAGTACCTCCAAATCATTACGATTCGCACATTCGTTCGTTTATTCGTATTGCTTTATTATTCTTTTTGATATATAATATAATAGCAATAAAAGCTTTAAATTTACAGGGGGGCGTTTGGTTTCGACGGGGGCAGCGGAGATAAAAGCTGCAGGTCGAGCTTTCCGACTCGTTAAACCGGAAGCACGTATAAGTGCCAACGAAGAATTAGCACTTGCTGCTTAATTAACGCAGCACGCCCTTTTTGAAAGCGCCCGGCTTTCAAAAAAGGGTGTCAAAATACCGGGCTTTTCTCTAAGGGTTAGCTTTGGCCCTTCAGAGAGAACTCAAACAAAGCTGGTCGGTTTTTAATCCTGCCCCTGGGAGTGAAACCGGCGAGATCCAAAACAGGGGATAAACCTGTAGAGGCTTTTATCGATGTGCCTTCGGACAGGGGTTCGATTCCCCTCGCCTCCACCAAAATTGAACGTTCCATTGATACGATAGATAGAAGCCTTGAGAAATCAGGGCTTTTTTGCTTTTTGGGAAAATAAAATTCAAGTTATATTGGGTTTAAGAAGATTTACAGATACGGATGCACACCCTTTTTAGTTATGAATGAGGGGTGTGCTTTTTTATTATGTTTTTCTTACCCCCTTGTCTTTTTTACATCTATTTTACTTTGCCATATTTTTTTAGATTTTTTACCAAAGTTTTGAATAAAAAATGATCTTTAAAAGGATTTTTAAAAAAAATATAGAAATAAAATAATGTTTTGCAAACACAAAAATATCACATAATACTTATAACACCCCAATACCTTAATAAAAATACCTGTCAATGAATTCAGTGAGTTAATTTTTAACCTTTTTAATAAAATAATAATAAATTAAGAAAGGAGTTTGAAAAATGAAAAAAATAATTAGTTTACTTTTGATCCTCTCAATTTTAAGTTTTTCGGCTGTTGCTTATGCTTACACCACAATTGAAATCTATATTAACGGTGTTAGATACGAACCCGATGTTAAACCTTTTATTGACGCATCAAACCGCACAATAGTGCCTATAAGGTTAATTGCAGAAGGGTTGGGCTGTAAGGTCGACTGGAACGAAAAACAGCAGTTGGTAACAATAAGCAAAGGCGATAAGGTTGTAAAACTTACTATTAATAAAAGAGAAGCGCTTGTAAACGGAAAAACCGTCGAAATGGATACCCAGGCTGTTATAAAAGACGGAAAAAGGACGATGGTACCCCTTCGTTTTGTAAGCGAAAACATGGACTGTACAGTAGATTTTAAAATAGAATATACTACTCCTACTATTTATATTAAATCAAACGATCCAAATTTATTGAGCGTAGAACATATAGGTTTTAGTGCATTTTCAGATAATGATCCTACCACTAATGGTGTAAAATACTCTTTAGGTTTTAATGTATGGAAACAGGAGCAGGTTGATGAAGCAAAAAAATTACTTGAAAAATTTGTGAAAGACAAAGACGCATTAAACCAGATTTATACGCATATTGAAAAAAAATCAAAGGATGTTTCCTTTTATGAGGCATTTGAGACGTACACATTCTGCATCAACGGTAAAAATTACAGAACCAAAATGTATATTACTGGAGGTAATCCAATAATTTCATTTAAAGCATTTATTAAGTAAAGGGGGAATAAGGTGAAAAAAATAACTGCACTTATCATTATTGCAGTTTTTTTGATAACAAATACAGCCTATGCAAGACCTTCTAACTACTATATCGTTCCTAATGCACCGTATATAGGTAATGTAGAAAATTTTATTAAATTGCAGAACGATTTTATAAAAGATTACTACAATTATACGGGTGACTATTTTAAAATAAAAAATAAAAACAATAAAGATATAAACACTTGGTTATTTGAGACTAGAGGGTTATTAGTTTACGGACAGCCTTTTGCACTAGAGGAAAGGGATTATAGAAACGGGTATTACAGGTTTTTGGGTTATACCATGTATGACGATTATTATACCAATGAACTTTTCCCTGATGATGTGGTTACTCCGGGAAGGTTTGACCAAAAAAACTGGGTTGGAAATCCGTGGGATAAAGAATATATATTCAGAGGGAAAACAATACCATGGAATTATTTTGACAACCTAATAATCAATGGCAAACCAATATTAAGGGAATCAATTGTAAAAGGAATGGCTTACTTTTATGCAGATGAAGGGAAGTTCCCCAAAATAGGCACACCTGAGTATGAAAATGCAAAAAACAATATAGAATGGGAAAAATATGTCCACGTTTTCCAGCCACCTACAAAGTATGCGTGGGGTGTAGGGATTGCATGGCATCAGACAAATGAAGGGACGTATTATAAGACGATACCGATGGCACCAATACTTATGCCAGTGTAATTGAATAATCCGCAGTGCGCATTGGAAAAGCAGTGGCAAATAGGCCATAGTTTAAATCTGGTATAAAATAGTAGCTTGATTTAAGTATTGTTTAAAACATTCAAACAGAATTGTTTTTGTAAATTCATAGTAATTTATATCAAAGAAAAAAACATAAATAAATCAGTCAGGCTGTGTTTTTACTATAATTTTTACAATATTAACGATGATATTGTCATAATAGATAGAAGCCTTGAAAAATCAGAGCTTTTTGATTTTTGGTTCTTTGTCAATAGTTGGGATGGGTATTCGATTAGAATGCCAATCCTTCCTTAGGTTGAGTGTAATTTTAGAAAGCTATGTTAGATGGGGGAGAGCATCCCGTAAAATTTGTTCACCACTGTCATTTTGTTTTAATCAATGGAGAAAGTTACAGAATGAAAGAAAAGGAAAAATTTTTAACTGAGATTAAAAAGTTAAGAAGGTTAATTTTTTATTATCAAAGGTGGGGAATTTTTCTTCCCTTTTTTGGGTAAATTTTATTGACGTTAACAATAAGACCCCAAAAACATTATAAAAAGAAATACATGCTAAAGTAAGGGCTATATTAGAGGCACCGGACACTAAAACGGCAAGAATTTTGTTAAATCAAGTAATAGAGGGATACAGAGCCAAAGCACCAAAAGCTATGTATGTATTTAGAAACGGGATTTGAAGATGCTATAACAATACTAGAAAATCTGGAACATTATAGAAAAAGGCTTCGGATTATAAATGCTTTAGAACGGCTAAACGAAGAGATACGCCGACGGGAAAGAATTATTAGGATATTTCATAACCGTGAATCAGCCATTTGTCTAATTAGAGCATTACTTATGGAGCAGGACGAAAAACGGACTTCCGGCAAAAAGTATTTGGATATGGTTGAATACTTTGAGTGGCAAAAAGAGAATGCCAAAAAAGCAAAAGAGAAAATCGTATCTATAAGTTAAATTTATATTTATCTTTTAATTCCAACCAGAGGGTATTTTACACAAAAAATTGGACTTGATCTTATAATTGGTAAAAATATAATTTAACCATCCATGTTTAGTAAAACACAACCATTTATGAAAATAGAATTTGAGTTTCAAAAAAGTTTACTTTCTGTTAAATTAATAATAACAGGGTCAAAGGTTGATTTTATTTTGATGGATTTTATACCTCGAAATTTAACCTAATCTGATTACCTTTGAGCACAGCCAATTGTCGCCCCATATTATTTTAAT